>NZ_JAPPTP010000069.1:0-566 GCF_027587155.1 Vibrio sp. T11.5 | reverse complement strand
TTCTGACTCAGCGACAGGCGCTTCAAGCTCTGGCTCTTGTGCAACATCCGCCAGTGCATCGTCTTCGCTGTATTCTGGAAGTTCTAAGTCATCCAGTTCCAATGATTCTTCAGACTCAGCGACAGGTGCTTCAAGTTCAGGCTCTTGTGCAACATCCGCTAGTGCATCGTCTTCGCTATCTTCTGGAAGTTCTAGGTCATCCAGTTCCAATGACTCTTCTGTCTCAGCAACAGGTGCTTCAAGTTCTGGCTCTTGTGCAACATCCGCTAGTGCATCGTCTTCGCTGTATTCTGGAAGTTCTAGGTCATCCAGTTCCAATGATTCTTCTGACTCAGCGACAGGTGCTTCAAGCTCTGGCTCTTCAGCAGCAAGTGTATCAGCCATGAGATCATCAGATATTGACTCGGACACATCATCTTCAATCAGCCAATCATCATCTTCCGGAACCCCAAATTCATTTGGAATAGCTTCAGGTATTGGGGGGGCTGGTTGCTCTATTGCTGGTTCTGGAGTCTCTGGAGTCTCTGGAGTCTCTGGAGTCTCTGGAGTCTCTGGAGTCTCTGGAG
>NZ_JAPPTP010000068.1:0-725 GCF_027587155.1 Vibrio sp. T11.5 | reverse complement strand
ATCTTCCATTTTTTCACCTTCGACTTCTGGGTCAATCATCGGAGACAAATGGGATTCAATCAGCCCGTGTTTATAACGGCCTTCAGGAACGATATAAATGCTATAACTCGCGTTCGGGGCAAAAGGCCGCACTCGCTGCCTAGGTCTATTGACTACTCCGGCCATTTTAAACGACATTAATAGTCCGGCGCCGGCGCCAACAAACATCATCGGCCCAACCAGCACCACACCGATAAGCGAAATAGCAATACCAGCATAGCCAGAGTAACGTAAGGCGGCAAAACAGGCATCAGGGACGAGAGTCAGCTCTGTGACTATCATCCCTTTTTCGGTTAGGGTTACTGTTTGTTTGGTATCTGGGTTGCCAGCGTAATAGTAGTAACTACTCAGCGCGAAAACGAACAATGAAAATGCAATTATTCCAATCCATCCTAATTGGGAGCCAATCCACAAAATAAAGCCAGCTGTCGCTACCCATATCGAGATTGCCCAATAATCAGTAGCAGGAACTATCACCTCTTCAAATTGATAGACCACCTTGGCATCTTGTACCGCTTGAAGCTGGGCTTGTTGATACTCTGGGGTTAGCTCCGGTAACGAGTCTACAGATACATACATTAGTTAGGCTCCTCCACTTTTACCTGATAGCTGTTACTTCGTGTTTAACGCATTCTCTAGCTCGCCGAACCCAATTACACCGCCTGCACACACCACTACACACAGGC
>NZ_JAPPTP010000067.1:0-875 GCF_027587155.1 Vibrio sp. T11.5 | reverse complement strand
GAATACCATGACCTCGTCTTTACCCACTGGGCCATACGTTTTGAGTACAGATGGGAAGAGGGGCTTTGAACTGGCTTTTATGTCTTTATATTCTTGATCTTGAAAACCGAAAAAGCTTTGAATGGCACTATTAGTCTCGCCTTTAGCAATCTCACTTTCGTTCCCCTGGTTTGTCAGTATCCAATTTAAGTGAGGGGCTATCTCTAGTGATGCGCCAGTGCGCTCTCCCCACAAATAGAGTTGACCATAGCAATTGCGCGCGATGACATGATAGTTGTCATAATCGGTAAACTCTGTGCCCTTGAGGAAGCACTCAAGCACATCTTCAAACTCGGCGGGATTAGTGATCCAAAATAGGCCATCCTTAAAGCCAGAGAATCCGACCATTTGCCAATACTCAAGCAACTGGTCAGGAAGTATGCCCCGATAAGCTTCAATGTGTTGGTCTGCGGCTTTAACATACGTGGTGGGTTCGCCAAACTCTTCCAAAAACATTTCAAAATCTTCGTCAGACACTGCGTTTTCCTCGTTTCATTTGTTTGTCACAGCTACGCCTTTCCGATTGTCTTTAAGCCTGCTTCTGGCATCAGATTGTGCCCGCGTTTAGACGTTTACGATATCAGAAAGCTCATCACAGAAAGCCCAAAAGCCCACTTAGTGCGGACGACATTGGTTAACCTTCATAATGCTTGATGACGTTACTGACCATAGTGGCCATATCAATGACTTCGGCACCGCCCAAATCAGCCATGATGTGTAAGAACACCTGCAGATTCTCTTTGGCCATAGCATCAACGGATTTTTCGCCGCCCATAAATAGGTAGGGGGTAAATACCATGACCTCGTCTTTACCCACTGGGCCATACGTTTTGAGT
>NZ_JAPPTP010000066.1:0-875 GCF_027587155.1 Vibrio sp. T11.5 | reverse complement strand
GCTCAAAACGTATGGCCCAGTGGGCAAAGACGAAGTCATGGTATTTACCCCTTACCTATTTATGGGCGGCGAAAAATCCGTTGATGCCATGGCCAAAGAGAATCTGCAGGTGTTCTTGCACATCATGGCTGATTTAGGCGGTGCCGAAGTCATTGATATGGCCGCTATGGTCAGTAACGTCATCAAGCATTATGAAGGTTAACCAATGTCGTCCGCACTAAGTGGGCTTTTGGGCTTTCTGTGATGGGCTTTCTGATATCGTAAACGTCTAAACGCGGGCACAATCTAATGCCGGAAGCAGGCTTAAAGACAATCGGAAAGGCGTGGCTGTGACAAACAAATGAAACGAGGAAAACGCAGTGCCTGACGAAGATTTTGAAATGTTTTTGGAAGAGTTTGGCGAGCCCACCACGTATGTTCAGGCCACAGACCAACACATTGAAGCTTATCGGGGCATACTTCCTGACCAGTTGCTGAAGTATTGGCAAATGGTCGGATTCTCTGGCTTTATGGATGGCCTATTTTGGATCACTAATCCCGCTGAGTTTGAAGATGTGCTTGAGTGCTTCCTCAAGGACACAGAGTTTGCCGATTATGACAACTACCATGTCATAGCGCGAAGTGCTTATGGCGAACTTTATCTGTGGGGAATAAATACTGGACATTCATTGACAATAAAGCCGTCATTCAACTGGATAAAAACGAGTATTGGTGATGAAAATGAAATTCAGAGCGGGCGGGCCAATGCTGCGATACAGAGTTTTTTCGGTATAAAAGAGCCCGCAGATGTGGATATCATTAGCAACTCAATCCCCTTGTTCCCATCGGTACTCAAAACGTATGGCCCAGTGGGTAAAGACGAGGTCATGGTATTT
>NZ_JAPPTP010000064.1:0-1064 GCF_027587155.1 Vibrio sp. T11.5 | reverse complement strand
AAACCGCACGTAAACGTTGGTACTATCGGCCACGTTGACCACGGTAAAACAACTCTAACTGCTGCAATCTGTACAACTCTATCTAAAGTGTACGGCGGTGAAGCGAAAGACTTCGCATCTATCGATAACGCTCCAGAAGAGCGTGAGCGCGGTATCACAATCGCAACATCTCACGTTGAGTACGACACTCCAACTCGTCACTACGCACACGTAGACTGTCCAGGACACGCGGATTATGTTAAAAACATGATCACAGGTGCTGCACAGATGGACGGTGGTATCCTAGTTGTTGCTGCGACAGATGGCCCAATGCCACAAACTCGTGAGCACATCCTACTAGGCCGTCAGGTTGGTATCCCATACATCATCGTATTCATGAACAAATGTGACATGGTTGACGATGAAGAGCTACTAGAGCTAGTAGAAATGGAAGTTCGTGAACTTCTATCTGAGTACGACTTCCCAGGTGATGACCTACCAGTTATCCAAGGTTCTGCACTAGGCGCACTAAACGGCGAGAAGCAGTGGGAAGACAAGATCGTTGAGCTTGCTGAAGCCCTAGACTCTTACATCCCAGAGCCAGAGCGTGCAGTAGACCAACCATTCCTACTACCAATCGAAGACGTATTCTCAATCCAAGGTCGTGGTACAGTAGTAACTGGTCGTATCGAGCGCGGTATCCTAACAGTAGGTGATGAAGTAGAAATCGTAGGTATTAAAGAAACTACAACAACTACTTGTACTGGTGTTGAAATGTTCCGTAAGCTTCTAGACGAAGGTCGTGCGGGTGAGAACGTTGGTGCACTTCTACGTGGTACTAAGCGTGACGAAGTAGAGCGTGGTCAAGTACTAGCGGCTCCTAAGTCAATCAACCCACACACTAAGTTCGAATCAGAAGTATACGTACTGTCTAAAGATGAAGGTGGTCGTCACACTCCATTCTTCAAAGGCTACCGTCCACAGTTCTACTTCCGTACAACTGACGTAACAGGTGATATCTCTCTACCAGAAGGCGTAGAAATGGTAATGCCTGGCGACAACATCCAAATGCAAGTAGAGCTAAT
>NZ_JAPPTP010000063.1:0-1065 GCF_027587155.1 Vibrio sp. T11.5 | reverse complement strand
ATCTTAAAATCCGTCTACGAAGAGCATCCCGAGCTCGGAGAAGTTCAACGCTACGTACCTGGCACCATCCCGCTGTATTCAGCGACGATTGACGCATCAGCGGATTTAGACATTATCATTAGGAGTGATATCTCACAGCCCTTCGACCTAACCCAAACGTACCCGTTCCGACTTCACCATTATATCCAAGGTGAGCAGAAGTACTTGCTGTTCCTTTGGCATCATATTGCATTTGATGGATGGTCTACCGAGATTTTCCTCGATGAGCTGTCATGTGCGTACTCTGCACTCAGCAAGCAGCAGCAGCCTCAATGGCCACCACTTTCTATCCAGTACGCAGACTTTGCTCAGTGGCAACGTGACTATCTTACGGGTGATAACATAACCTCACTCAGTAGCTACTGGTCAGATCATTTGAAAGGTTATCAAAATCTGTCACTGCCTACTGACAAGCCGCGTCCTACACAGGTCCGCTATGACGGTGACGAATACGCGTTCGTTCTTGGTGCTGCTTTGTCTGACCAGCTCAGAGAGCTCGCGAGATCAGAAGAAACCACCTTATACACCGTTATGCTCAGTGCCTTCTACGTCACTTTAGCGACATTGTCTGGACAGAAAGATATTGTCATTGGCACCCCATCAGATAATCGGCACAACGAGCAAACCCACTCCATCATTGGGTTGTTTGCCAACACGATTGCGATCAGAAATCATGTCACACCGACCTTGACAGTGCAGCGTCTTATACGACAAGTACAACAAACAGTACTTGATGGAAAACAGCATCAAGATATGCCTTTTGACCGCATCGTCAATGAGCTTGCCGTAGAACGAGACTTATCTCGTCACCCTATCTTTCAAGTGATGTTCATGTTACAGAGCTTTGGGAGAGCGTCTCAAGCACTGCCATTTGAGCCGCTCAATGCACAAGGCGCTAATGCGTTCTATACCGCAGCGAAATTTGACCTGACCCTAGCCATCGACGACGCGAAAAGCAACTTAAGCGGCGTATTGAACTTTTCAACCCACTTGTTTGAGAAGTCAACCATTGAGCGTTTTGCATCG
>NZ_JAPPTP010000062.1:0-1197 GCF_027587155.1 Vibrio sp. T11.5 | reverse complement strand
GCAAGCCTTTGTTCTATTTCCCCAAGCTCAATTCGTAAGCCACGAATTTTCACTTGGAAATCATTGCGGCCTAAGTACTCTAGGTGCCCATCAGGGAGCCAACGAACGAGGTCACCAGTCTTGTATAAACGCGGGGCTTGCCCATCAGTGTCAAAAGGGTTGGGAACAAAACGTTCTTGCGTTAGCTTCTCACGATGAAGGTAACCTCTCGCAACGCCAACCCCGCCAAGGTATAGCTCACCCGGTGCACCCACTGGAACGGGTTTGCCTTGTTCAGATAAGACATAGAGCTGAATATTATCAATAGGCTGACCAATCGGAACACTGGTGCCTTTCAGCTTCTGACAGTCATAGTAAGTCACATCGATGGACGCTTCTGTTGGACCGTATAGGTTGTGAAGCTGGGCCTGAGGATGGCGTACTTGTTTGAATAAGTCACAATGAGTAGCAGAGAGCGCCTCGCCACTGGCAAAAACCCAGCGGACTGATGCTGGCAGCGAGCGGTCTTGCTCAGCTAAAAACTGGCCAAAAACCTGCAGCATCGAAGGTACGAAGTGTAGCGTTGTAACTTGATGTTGAACTATCGCCTGACAGAGTTGCTGTGGGTCCTTATGGCTATCTGGCTCAGCCATCACGATGGCCGCACCAACCCAGTTGGCCCAGAGCAGTTCCCATACCGAGACATCGAAGACGTAAGGCGTTTTTTGAAGCACGCGGTCGGCTTGGGTTAGCGGATATTGCTTCTGCATCCAGTGGATGCGGTTGACGACCCCATCGTGCTGTAGCATTACGCCTTTAGGTTGCCCAGTGGTGCCGGACGTGTACAGTATGTAGGCAAGGTCACTCGGTGACGAGTGCTCCGGGAGGTTGCTGGTTGGATGCTGCGCAAAAGCCGCGGCATCATCGATCGCAAGAACAGACGGGGGAGTATCTAACGCCGACGTCCACTCTTCCAGTTTCGTTGTCAGCGCCTGCTGAGTTAGCACGATTGACGTCTGGGTATCTTGAACCATGAACAGGGTTCGTGCCTGTGGAAACTCAGGTGCCACAGGCACATAGGCCGCTCCCGCCTTAAGTACAGCCAGTATAGCCACCACCATTTCCAGGCTGCGCTCAAGATAGAGCATCACTGGTGTGTCGGGCTCTAGTGGGCGCCCATGCATATGCTGGTAGTTTTCCCGGATGGCATAAGCGAGT
>NZ_JAPPTP010000061.1:0-1198 GCF_027587155.1 Vibrio sp. T11.5 | reverse complement strand
CAGTGGTGAAGCCGAACATCTTGAACAGCTCACCTGCTGGTGCAGATTCACCGAAGGTGGTCATACCGATGATACGGCCGTCGAAACCAACGTACTTGTACCAGAAGTCAGCAATACCCGCTTCAACTGCGATACGTGCCGTCACGTCAGATGGCAGAACCGCTTCACGGTAAGCTGCATCTTGCTTGTCGAATGCATCCGTTGATGGCATTGAAACAACGCGTACTTGCTTGCCTTCAGCTGTTAGTTCAGCCGCAGCGTTTACTGCTAGCTCAACTTCAGAGCCGGTTGCAATAAGGATAAGCTCTGGCTTGCCTGCGCAATCTTTCAGGATGTAACCACCCTTAGCAATGTTCGCTACTTGCTCAGTATCACGCTCTTGCTGTGCAAGGTTCTGACGAGAGAAGATAAGTGAAGTCGGTGCATCTTTACGTTGGATAGCCAGTTTCCAAGCCACTGCGGATTCCACTTGGTCACATGGGCGCCATGTGCTCATGTTTGGCGTTAGACGTAGAGAAGCCATTTGCTCAACCGGTTGGTGAGTTGGGCCGTCTTCGCCAAGGCCGATAGAGTCGTGCGTGTAAACTTGGATGTTCTGAACTTTCATCAGAGCCGCCATACGCATTGCGTTACGTGCGTATTCCATGAACATTAGGAAGGTTGCGCCGTATGGTACGAAACCACCGTGTAGTGCGATACCGTTCATGATAGCCGTCATACCGAATTCACGAACACCGTAGTGGATGTAGTTACCTGCTGGGTCTTCAGCTGAAACAGACTTAGAACCAGACCACATGGTTAGGTTAGAAGGGGCAAGGTCAGCAGAGCCACCTAGGAATTCAGGTAGCATTTGACCAAACGCTTCTAGTGCGTTTTGAGACGCTTTACGTGATGCGATGTTGGCAGGGTTTGCCTGAAGGTCAGCAATGATTTGTGTTGCTTTCTCTTCCCACTCAGCTGGCAACTCACCGTTTAGACGACGCTTAAGCTCTGCTGCTTCTGCAGGGTAAGCTGCAGCGTATGCGTCAAACTTCGTATTCCACGCTGCTTCTTTCGCTGCGCCTGCTTCTTTTGCATCCCACTCAGCGTAAACGTCAGCAGGAATTTCAAATGGACCGAATTCCCAACCAAGTTGCTTGCGAGTCGCTGCAATTTCTTCAGCGCCTAGTGGGGCACCGTGACAGTCGTGTGAACCAGA
>NZ_JAPPTP010000060.1:0-1237 GCF_027587155.1 Vibrio sp. T11.5 | reverse complement strand
GAGAAACCGTTTCCCGTGGTGAAGGTCGCCACGGCGAATCAAAGCGCCTTTGCCGCCTTGGCTCCGGTGCGCTACGCCATCGACAACCGAGACCTCAACACACTCAATGATGAGGTGGTCAAAGGGCTCAACCCCATCACTGACACCACACTCTTCCCGGGCGGCGTGCTGCGCTCAGACAAACTCCCTTATACCTTACGGCAGCTGCGCGATGGCTGGCTCTATGCCCTCAGCCAAGACCCCGAGACCGACGCTTGGTCTGTGGCTGAATACCAAGTAATCAAAGGTGAGTTCTACCGTTTTGTTGGTGATCTGGCCGAAACGCGATATAACGCAGACGCTGAAAAGCCTCATGCTTACGTGCTTTATCAAACTGGCCGGCCCTATTTTATCGGTTATGCGAGCCAGCGCTGGACACAAAACCTGCAAGATTTCTACACAGGCGATACTCCAGAGAGCCAACAAGCACGACAAGCCTGGCTGCGCGATATCACCGCCCCAACCCATCGTCTGCCGGTTGAACAAATCTCAAAAGAAGTGGCCGATGTCGGCAAAGAAGACTTAAGCGCGTTTTATTTGACCTGCGCCTCTCCCACGGTGACCGAAGCCGATGACCAAGGGCTTATCACCCCACTGCAGCCTGCGTCCCTCATCAGCTACCAGTATCAAGCTCCCCTGTTGTGCGCCCACCATTTTGTCGCTTTGGATGACCCCTTGGCTGACTTCACCGACTTGTATCTGCGCCTGGCGCAAGCGGTATTGCCCTTATTGCAAGACGACCACACACAGCGAAAAACCGTGGTGGCGGAAGCCATTCGGAGCTTGGTGCGCATTTCACTGCCACCGGGCACCTTAGACAGTGTGCCGGTCGACAAGGTGATTGAGGTCGAACAAGACCTAGATACCTGTTTGGAATACCACTACTATCAAGCGCAATTGAAGAACGGTAATGCCGTCGGCAATTGGGGCGCCAGTTTGGCTTTAGAAGCGCAACCCGTGATTGCCGCCTACCCTAAAGCCAGAGCCAAACTGAATGAATACGGTATTGCGCCAGCTCTACTGGAGTCACGCTTTAAGGAGTATGTTGAACGGCGTAAAGCGCACCGCCAAGTCAACTGGGCAGACTTAGACACCTTCTATAAAGACTACCTCAACACGCGTCATCACGGCGTCACCATGATAAAGCACGACGCCCCCCATGTGATAAAGGCCATCACCGCCTTAGGCACCGACCCGC
>NZ_JAPPTP010000006.1:0-212108 GCF_027587155.1 Vibrio sp. T11.5 | reverse complement strand
CACAGGCCACGCGATATAGCGGTGATAGCAAAATGGAGCGCCGTTTTATTGGACTATTCACCACCCAAGCCCAGCCTTTTTGCCATTAGGCCTAAAGGCTATCCCTTATCGTCACGAAGGATAGATAGGCGTGAAAAGGAAAAAGAACCATGGCGTTTTGTTAGGGTATCAATATCCACAAAAGTTAGTGAACTGGCGAGAAAAGATTACCCAACGTATTCCCATTGAACCCGAGCAAGACCCTCTTGAACCCTTTATGGAAGTTACGGAAGACGTGTTGGCCGTGCGTGATGCTCTGCATAATTTGCGCTTGCCCTATTTATTGCCGCTAGTACTTGGCCTGTGGTTTATAGTTTTTATTTGTGTAGGTGAGTTGGGTTTCAACCCAGCATCTATTAATACCGGTAAGAAGAGGCTTGCTGAATACCAAATCATGGAGGAGAGGGGGGATTACTTTGATGACTTTGACAAAGAAGAGTACGCGTTCTTCGGGGTTATGTTCGATAATGATGGTGATTACTCGCTTTGGGGGTATATTCAAGCTGTTTTAGCCCACGGACGAGAAAACGAGAAGGACACTCTCATAACAGACCTCGCTCTTTCTGGAGTCTCACTCAGTTTGGCCATATTGTTCAGTTTTGTTCTGTTTAAAATGCCAAGGCCGGCTGATATCTATTTCGACCGAAAACGAGGGATTGTTTACACGTGGACGTCTGGTCGTATTGGCGCTTGTCGGTTTGAGAACTTGGGCTTTTTAGAACACCGAACAGGGCTGCACTTGTACCTATATTGGGAAAAGGGAGGCGGCCAAGTTGGCTATTGCACAGAGGCGACCGTTATCCAACCTACGGGTAAGATCACGTTAAATAGAGAAAAAGATAACGACTATTTCCTTGCGCAAATATTCAATTATATGGACAAAGGCCGAAGTGCAATCCTCACAGAGGCGGAATTTTTTAGAGAACGCCCCATGACCTATTTTCGTTTGGACAAACGCCCAGAGCGGTTCGAAGAGCGATTAGAGAAAATCCTCGAGTTGGAGGACGAACTTCCCCTGATGTACGGCAGAATACAAATGCCCAATTGATAGGCGGACAGGTAGCTACAGGTTGAATTGTCGTCAGTTTTTAACCGTCAATGCCAGTGATATCAAGCCGGTTATTCGACATTTTAGACATTGATATGCACCAGTATTACCAAGCAAACTCAAATGAAATGGAAATAGGGAAAAGGTTAGAGTGACGATTGGCTCACTGTTCGCAGGTTATCAACCAGTTCAACCATTCAGCGTGTTTTATAATGTTAAAGATATTAATTCTCATTGGTGAATTTGTTAGGATAGGCCACTTCTAACCCACTATGATTGAGAACCACGATGACGACAGGTAAGTCCACGGAACGACCTTCTAATGCGTTTAGTCGGATCAGTAAAGTACTGTCGTTTATTCATCAGCGCATCAATGAGCCGTTATCCCTAGATGATATTGCCCGTCAAAGCTGTTGGTCACGCTGGCAACTGCAACGAGTATTCCAGACAGAAACAGGTATAGCGGTAGCGACTTATGTCCGAGAACTCAAGCTCAGTCAGGCAGCAGAAAGGTTGATTGACACGTCAGATAGGGTGATTGACATCGCTCTAGAGCTCGGCTTTAGTTCAGAAATTAGCTTCAGTCGTTCGTTCAAGCAAGTGTTTGGCCTTAGCCCTCGAGCGTATCGCAAACAAGGGCTCCGAACCGGTTTGCGCAAGCCCATTGAGGTTTCTCGACGTGCAACACAAGAGGCCAGCCCGCTTTTTGTTGAAGTCAGAGTGGAGTCCAAAAATGCATTTCTCCTCAAAGGACTCCATGAAGACATTAATGGGTTGTTCTCCCTTAACCCTGACTTTCAACAAAAAGTCCCGGCGTTGTGGCATCGACTAGAGCAAACCCTGCCAAGTGAAGCTGACCGTTCTCTTGCCTTGACCGGTGTGATTGATATTACCCAAAGCCAGTTCGACGGCAGTAACATTCAATATTGGGCAGGAGTGGAATTAACCGATGATTGGTGGCTACCCCAATTACCCTCTGTGTTCTCTCCAAAACTGAGCACCTTGGGGGTACCCGCGCAAACGTACGCCGTGGTAAAACATCGTGGGCCAGTGGTGTATTTGCCCAAAACACTAGAGTGGTTCTTGCTCAATTGGTTACCTCACTCTGGTTATCGGGGTATTGATGGTTACGAACTTGAATGCTATCCCGCCAATTACCATCAACAAGATCCCCATGCTGTCATGGAATATTGGATCCCAGTTGAACGGCTATCACCGTAATCCTTAGTAATGGTTTTATAAATTAATTTGGTAAAGATGCACCAAATTGTTAACTTTCCTGTTTCTCAGGCTTGTAGAATGCAAATGAGATTTATTCTTAATAAGAAAAGCATTGTTACTTGAGGGACACATGACAACTCCAACAAATTTTAAGCGCTCAACACTTGCTGTAGCGCTGCTTAGCGCCTTTTCAGCCTCCGTTATGGCTGCGGATGAAGTCAGTCAAGATACAACGGAACTAGAAACCATCACTGTGATGGGTAAAGCCTACCGTAATACGGCGACCAAAACATCGTTAGAACCGGAAGAAACACCTCAAAGCATCGCTATTGTTGAAGCAGAGCAGCTTGAACAGCGTGGTGTGACTTCCATCAATCAAGCACTGCGATACGTTCCTGGTGTTGCAACTGAGAACCGAGGTAGCTCGGTGACCATGTTTGATGATTTCACCCTCCGTGGTTTCCAGACAAAAAACCTCAATTACTATGACGGCTTGTCATTGCTTTACCTAACGGGTTGGAACTTACAGCCTCAAGTAGATCCAATTGCTCTTCAGCAAGTGGAGGTATTTAAAGGCCCAACGTCGGTACTCTACGGTGCGATGCCTCCTGGCGGTATGGTCAACTTGATAGCCAAAACACCCCAACAGGAAGCTTCAACCACAGTGGATGTTGCTACCGGTTCAAGAAATCTGATGCGAGCATCGATAGATACGACAGGTCAAATTGGTGACAGTGATTTCTCCTATCGCTTAATTGCACTGGCACGTAAACAAGACAGCCAAGTGGATAATGCCGAAGAAGAGCGTTACGTGTTGGCTCCAAGCTTGGATTGGCAGGCAACAGACAAAACCTTGATCAACGTTAATGTTTATTATCAGAACGATCCTTCAATGGGAATTAACTCTTCTATGCCGCTTGAGGTATTGGAAAAGAGTGCTCCGTCGGTGTCGATGGGGGATGTGAGCTGGAGTCAGTTTGAGCGTGAAGTCTTAATGGTGGGTTACAAGATCAACCACGAATTCAATTCAAACTGGACGTTCCTACAAAATGCTCGCTTCACCGATGCCAGTTTGTATCAAGAGAACACCTACCATACAGCGGGCCTAAACGCTGATGGAACCCTGACACGAACGCCTTATTCGACAGATGAAGAGCTCAAAGGATTTGTGATGGATAATCAAGTGTCTGGCACGGTCGATATAGCGGGTATTGAAAACAACCTGCTATTTGGTATCGACTACCAGTCTATGGATGGCAACACGGTGTATTCTGATTACAGTGTTGCCGCGACCAGTGGATTTGGAAAGTTTGATCCGCTCAACCCAAACAACAATCTATTGGATCGCGATGATCTAACCAAATCGAGAGAAGCTCGTGATGACAGTAACGCTAAGCAACTCGGCATTTACTTCCAAGATCAGGTTCGTCTTGATCAACTGGTATTGATTGGTGGTGGTCGCTTCGATCAGTACGAGTCAGAAAGCGTCTACTACTCGACAAAATCTGATCATGATCATTTCACGTATCGCGTCGGCGCACTGTATGAGCTAGACAATGGCCTGTCACCGTTTGCAAGCTATGCGACCAGTTTTGAACCTGCGCCAGGTGTGGATAAAAATAACCAAGCTTTTGATCCTGAAACGGGCGAGCAAGCGGAAATTGGTGTGAAATACATGTCATCGGATATGTCTAAAACAGCAACGGCATCGTTCTTCCATATCACCAAGAAGAACATGTTAATGACGGATCCAAGCAACGTATATGGTCCTCGTATTCAAGTGGGAGAGGCGGTGTCTCAGGGGATAGAGTTGCAAGGTCGTTGGTATGCATCCGAGAGTCTGGATATTGCGGCATCCTATACCTATCTTGATATGGAAATTACTCAAGATTCGGGTAATGACCTAGAGGGTACTACGCCAATTTATGTCCCCGAGCACAGTGCCAATCTCTGGGCAAACTACAAGGTGTCTACTGGCCTACTGACGGGGACTCGTATCAGTGGTGGTGCACGTTATGTGGGTGAAATGGAAATGAATGCGACCAACACTCAGGGCAAAGTGCCATCGTACACCGCGGTAGATATGTCTATTGGGTATGATTTAGGTCAGGCAAGTGAATCTCTTACTGGAGCTACGGCGAACGTAATTGTGAACAACGTCTTTGATAAAGAATACTACGCCTGCTACGACAAATATAACTGCTGGTTTGGTGCAGAGCAGTCTATTGAAGTCAACGTTAAATACGAGTTTTGATCGCTGTTTATCAAGAAAAAAGCCAGTCAGCTTAACTGACTGGCATTAGTCAGATTGCCTCACCTGTTAAAGCAAATTATCATCACCTGAACCTATCCCGTTCGCCACGTGACACGACACTACGAACATAGACCGCTAACGTATGACGAGCTTTTCAATGAAAGATGCCACTATTACTCCACAGATACAGCAGGCACCGGAAGCGGTGAAAACTGTTCTGAAACAGTTTAACAGCTACGACGAACCATGCTTGGTGTTACTGTATTGCGATGCCGAACAAGAGGTGGTGAATGCCGCCTTTAAACAAGTGCTTGAACAAAACCGTTGTGAAGCCTCCAACTGGATTAGTCTTGAGAAGCATCTTCGCTTTTGTCACCTGTTCTGCAATTACCAAAACGCTAATTTTTTTGCTTTTGATTTGACAGATATCCTGAGTCAGCAAGGTTATCAAGCCAAAGTATCGCTGTTTCGACATCATTGCCTCTGTCAGCCCGAAGATACCTACCGATGGAACGTTACCCAATTGCGGGACCTGTTGGAAACAGACGATCTCGTTGCGATTAATGATTTTTGCGATACTCGCCATTGGCAAGGTATCAGTCAGTACATCGACGCAGACCGAGAAGCCCGCCTTATCGCAGAAGAAGGGGAAGGTGAGGCTGAAGTTCTCTCTCCTGATCCTCACGGTGAGGAAATCCCGGCGCCTTTGCAGCAGATATCGCCTTTCATCCTTCACCTCCCTCAGGGAGAAGCGCTGTGGCACTACGTGCTAACCGGAGAGTTTGATGCTCCGATGCCATTAGAAGAATGCCTGCTTGATCTAGATTCGGTCTTAGTGGTCTTACACGCCAAAAAACATAGTCCTAGCTTTTACCGCCACCTACTTCGCACTTGTGATTATGATAGTGTGCCACCACAGCATGAGATCTTAGCGTGTTTGAGTGATGCATTAAGACCGCTGTACCAAGTGTTGTTAGCCGAACTGCATGATCAGCATCATCAAGACTGCTTTTTACGTGTATTGGATATTTTCTTCCACCTATTCGACCAGCAAGACTTGCCAAATGTCTGGCGTGAGATCCTGACGAAAGACGAAGAGACGGCGTGTCTCAGTGCTTTAGAATTTGAGCGTAGATACACCCAACCAAGTGAGGCTCTAGATAATGCGATCTGCCCGAGGGCCAAAAGGAACATTGATCACATCATTGATTCACTGGATCATTTCTATACGTGTGATCACGACGAATATCAAGAGATAGAGCGCGTATTTGGCTCAAATCGTCATGCATTTGACCACCAGCAGTGGCAGCGCGACGAGGAAGAACAGCAAACAAGATGTCGTTTAATCGGCGCGATTTTACTTAATTTGAATCACGATGTAGAGCTGTTTGATGGTGATACCGATGCGCTACTTAAATGGGTCAGTGATGGCCTGCATCAGGATGTTTATAGTGAGATTAAGCGTCATTGTGGTCGCCAACCGGAGCATTTGCAAGCGTGGCTAATCAACGAAAGCAATAATGGGTTTACTGCGCTTGTTGAGGAGCTGAGCTCAATACTTAAGCACGAGATGGATAGAGACGCTCAATCTGAACTCGGCGTTATCCAGCCGAAATATGATCTTTTCTCGTCAATCGGTCCATTCCGCCTAATGCTAGCGACCTGTTACTGGCTCTATAAGGCCAATCAGGATTCGTTTGCCAAACGCGTCATTCTACTGAGTATGGAGTTAGCGCCACAGGCGACTATCGAGAGTATGTCTCGCCTTTATCGATCCGGTTTCCAAGGGTTTGCCTTACCCGAACTACGGTGTACTTTTTTTACGACTTTACATGAGATGGGGGTACCTGATGCTGACCTTAGTGCGTTTCACATCAGTATCGCCGTCCAATATGATGAAAGCGAGTTGGAGGCCTTGGTCCACCGCTATGTGGAATGCGACCACAGTGAGCGAAACAGATGGAACTTGGCGATCAATAAGCTTGGCTCTTATGAGCGTGATTACTTTTACCTTAACGTCCATCGCTTACACTCGGAGATCAGCACGCCATTACGTGATTTTCGCCCAACAGTTGTCCGTGAGCTCATGTCTGTTGTGGTCAAAGACGGGCATGATGTTGATGTCCACACCCTTGCTGATGCCGCGCTTCGCTTCTTAGATGGTGAGTTGAGCTTTCGTTGCTACCAGCGCCTCACTCACGAGTACGTGGATGTTGAACAGTTTGATCTTCCACCGTACTGCTACAGAAAAAACGCGCCTAAGATTTTGCCGCAGATCCTTGTAGACCCCGACCTCACCAGCCAGCTACGTTGGATACAATTGTTCTGCTGTCAGTCCACGGCCCTAAAATTCATTGGGTTGACCTTTTTCCGTCGTCACTCAACACACAACAACCCGTTGCAAACCCAACTGCTAGAACAGGTGTTCTTTGAGCAGCTTTTGCATGAAGATGCCTTATCATTTTCCGATCGCCAAACGATCGAACTTGACGATTTGACGCCAGAATGGCTCGAATATTGGCATCAATATCAGCGACAAATGGCCCGCAAAATCAAACGCCTATAACCCGTACAGGAGGAAATGACCATGATAGATATGCAGGGCATTTTGAGTGAGTATCTGCCACTTCAACTGATCCATGTTGGTGATGTGTATGCCGACAAAGACGGTGACCCCGATGCGTGGTTAAATGAGTATGACTTCAGCTGGCAGCCGATTAGCGACAACCGCTCACATCCACATCTCTTTCTTGGTGAAGAAGTGGTGTGTTTTGAGCCTGAAAGTGACCAAGATAAAGCTGAAAATCTAAACCGACGCACAGGTGGTCAGCCCCTTCGGATGCCCAAAATTTCAACTTGTTCTGGCCGATACACGTTATTGTTGGACAATGAACTCGCCGCCGAGCTCGAGTTTTCTGACAAACTAGGCATTACGTTTTCAGCAGCCGAGGTGCGTGATGCAGCGGGCCACTTGCACACTGATTTCACGGCGCTGTCATTCCATAAGGTATTGTTTCACCATCGTTTTGAAACTCGTTTTCGCCACATACCAAGCGCACAGCGCTTATTGGTGTGTATTGAGCTCAATCAGTCGTCATCGACGTTTTTGATCCACCAATCCTTACTTGAACGTTGGCAACAAAAAGGCGTTGAAGAAGTGAACTATGATATAGCTCCTGAACATCAAAGCCTGAAAAAGCTGATGGAGAAAGACCATTATTGGGGCTATTGCACGCGCTGGTTTACCAACCTAGACGATTTCCAACAAAATCGTCATGGACATATTGATGATCAGGTTTAGGAAAAGCGTGCGTATGGTGAAGTGAACGTCAAATACGAGTATCAATCGCCGTTCATAAATGATCAAAGCAGCGCGAGCGCTGCTTTTTATGTTAATCGTTGCTGTCTAACAGCAACAAAGGAGGCAAGTGTTACTTTCTATTTTGTTTTGGCCCCTAATTCTCATTTGTTATAGGTGGATAATAGGGTCCGGATTTCCATCTGGGTCACCGTTGGAATAGCCATTGATGCTAGGAGGACCAATCAAAAGTACACCGCAGGCATGAGGTGCAGCCATAGAAGTACCACTGGCCGTCGTGGTGCCTCCACCAGCTCGTAATGACAAGACACCGACACCAGGAGCAGCATAATCGACAGGACTTCCGTAGTTGGAAAATGACGCGAAGTTATCGCTGGAATCAATCGCAGAGATAGTGTAGATATTGCTTCCGTTCGCTCTGGCAGGAGAAACGTTATTCGCGTCTTGAGATTCATTCCCTGCCGCCAGTGAAACTAATACACCTTTGCTGCCTAAAGCGATTACCGCTGCATCCAGCGATGAACTTATTCCTCCACCCAAACTCATGTTCGCGCAGTCTCCAGCGGCAGCATTGGCATACACGTGATCTACACCAGCGATAACACCAGATGTAGTGCCTGAGCCTCGTCTATTGAGTACTTTAACTGGTACTACTGCAGCGCCAGCGGCGACACCAACCACATCTATACTATTGTCAATTGCCGCAATAGTACCTGCAACATGCGTGCCGTGGCCATGTCGGTCGTCAAAGTTGCTGTCTGGGCCACTTGAAAAGGCGGTGAATCCCTTGGTTGTATTAACATTTAAATCCGGATGGTCGAGGTCGATACCTGTATCGATAACCCAAGCGGTCATTTGAGAGGTATCTGGTCTTGTCTCTCCACTGGTTGTAAAGTCTGCCCCAACTCTCGCTATGCCCCAAGGGGTGGATTGAGTGGCTGGTGGCTCGTTTGGTTCTTCATCTTTGTTTTTACCTTTTCCCGGTGGTGGGGCGACCGCAAATACTAAGCTGTCCTGCTCAAAACTGATCACATCTGATTCTGATGAAAAAGCCGACTTAGCTTTGTCACAAGACATATTGACTGCAAACCCTTTTATCGTATGTTTATAAATGTGTTTTGCTTGCGCATTGGCTGCGACCACCATGCCACGCGTCCGTCCTTCAACATCAAACTTGCTGACTGAATCGTCAAATCGAACGATACATGTGTTCTGTGTGTCAAACATCAGCTGGCTCATACCGAACGTAGGCTGCTCTGCGACCGCTGAAAAGGATATTGGGGGGAGAGAAAGTGCGATAAATGTTGCGATTTTTTTCCTAATTACCATGTTAATATCCCCCTGTTCGTATCGACTTGGTGCACGTAAAACCATTATTGATAATAGTATAAATACCGAGCGAGATATGAAGTGGTTGGGTAAAAAATCTATAAATTTATTCTCTGTTTTTGTAGTGTATTGATAACCAAGAAAAAGCCTTTATCAGACAGTTCTGTGATTGATGATATCGATTAGGCTAGGCACATCGTAAGTCATATCCTAGCTACCATTAGCGCTTCGGGTGGGTGATGCAGCGTCGTTGGTATTGCGCTGCTCACCTCACCTTTACAGGGCTATATCGTCTATTACTGAACGATTCGATCTATGGTTACCGTCACTTTAGGCGCAATGAACAACACCATGGTAGGAACTAAAATCATTGTTATTGCAAGAGTTTGCAACCACAAGGGCAATTGAATATCTAAGGTTGAAAGTGTAAATATCACCAGTGTGACAATCGGATAAATACACACCCAAGTTAAAAAGATCCTCAATAACTTTTTCTTCATCGTGGGCCCATTAATTTGTTGATTTCATTGAAATAGCCGGGAAGAATTTCTGATAAGCAGGTCCCCCCTTTTTTGGTTAGTGCTATCTTCTTAGCTCTTTTATCGGTTGGGTCGCTACTTGAAGTGAGTAAGCCATCGTCAATCAACTTTTTTAATGCTCTTGTCAGTACAGGCTTGGACACATCTAAGCGTGATGCTATTTCATGCGCATAGAGGCTCGTTCTGTCGGGTTCGCGATCGATTACAATCAGTATTAAAAACTTCAGTTGCGAAAGATCATGGGTAGAAAAATAAGTTTCTAGATTTCTCACTAGAAGGCTTGCTTGTCGCATGATGCTAAGCGCTTCAGCGATGGAGTTCTTCTCGTTGCTTGTTAAATCACTGGTGTATTTATCAAGCATGGCTTTGGTTGGAAGTTCCTTAAGAAAAAACATACCTTACCTTTAGGCGAGTTTAACAAGTTTAGTGATTTCAGGTGGGGTGGCTAACCAATCACCGTAGGCCTTAAAAACCGCTTTTGTATAGTCCATGTCATGGTGAAGTTGTAACGCACTGTCATCCCTCCACTCCTCATACAAACACAAACTGCCCGCTTGATCCTCATGAAGCGTGAATTCTAAGCAGCCAGGTTCATTTCGAGTCTGCGATATAATGTCTTTAATCGCTTGCTTTGATACCTCAAAGTACTCGGGCTTTGGTGTGATCTTGGCGAAGATAAACGTATGTTCATTCATAAATAATTTCCTCATTAGTTATTTAGTTAGCATGATAACTATATGGTTAATCAGGTCGATTGACAAGGTCTATACAAGAATTAAATAGGATTTATTACGCTTGGCATGTTTAACTCATGGTTGAACATTGCGGCTTTGGGGCGAGTTTCTCCAGTCCACTTTTGAATAACAGTACGGTGGAGCTAGCATAAAAAATGCCCCGTGTGTAAACACGGGGCATGGATTTAAGTGAGGGGGAATAAGCAAATTAAGCGTTGGCTTTTTTCAGGTGCACTTTTTCTTCTTGCTCACCCGCCATTGGGTCGTTGAAGCGCGATTCATCCAGAGCGCCCTCCGACTTAGCGACGATAACCGTTACTGCGCTGTCACCTGTGATGTTCACAGCAGTACGGATCATGTCTAATAGGCGGTCAACACCCATGATCAGAGCGATACCTTCGAGTGGTAGACCAACTTGGTTAAGCACCATCGCGAGCATCACTAGGCCAACACCCGGCACACCTGCTGTACCGATAGAAGCTAGCGTTGCCGTTAAGATCACCATCAGGTAATCACCCATGGTTAGGTCAATGTTGAACGCTTGAGCAATAAAGGCCGTTGCGACACCTTGCATGATGGCCGTACCGTCCATATTCACAGTCGCACCGAGTGGCACGGTGAAGGAAGAAATACGGTTATCAACCCCCATGCGGTTCTTAACCGTTTCCATCGTGACAGGAATTGTCGCGTTAGAAGATGCTGTTGAGAAGGCAAACATGATTGCGTCTTCCATCTTCTTCAAGAAGGTGATTGGGTTAAGACCTGTAAAGCCTTTCAGCATCAGGCTGTAGGTGACCAAACCATGAATCACGAGCGTACCTGCTAGAACCAGGAAGTACTCGGCTAAGTTGAGAATGGCACTCAGACCTAGACCTGTGAACAGCTTCGCCATCAGGAAGAACACACCGTAAGGCGCTAGGTTCATGAGTAGCGCAACCAGCTTCATGATTACGTCGTTAAGATCAGCAAAGATGGCGGCAATACGCTCACCCGGTTTGCCCGCGGCACTGATCGCGATACCAAACAGTACAGCAAATACGATGACCTGTAGGGTTTTTCCTTCCGCCATTGCACTGATCGGGTTGGTTGGGAACATGCCGATAATGACTTGGCCCAGAGATGGTGCTTCTGCGGATTTGAATGAACTCGCTGCGGTTAGATCGGCACCGGCACCAGGCTGAAATAGGTGACCCATAGTCAGTGCTAACGTAATCGCAATAGCGGTCGTAGTAATATAGAAGGCGAGTGTTTTACCACCCATGCGACCTAAGGTTGATAGGTCTTTCAGTGAGCTTGTACCACAAACCAGTGAAACAAACACCAATGGGACAACAAGCATTTTTAAGCTGGCAACGAAAATCTGGCCACCAACTTCAAACAATCCATTGACGATGTATGTGTCGACAAATCCGTTGTCGGCAAAAAGGCTGCGAATCGCAAAACCTGTCAAGATACCCGCAACCATACCAATAATTACTCGGCTGGTTAACGACATTGGTTTCTTGGTATTCATAGTGAACACTCCTTATAGTTATGCACCTTGAGTTCACTTCAAGGCGAGCAGGAGGTTATCAGTCGAATCGAAAAATACGAACGTAAAATGCGTTGTCAGATTTGTAGATGTGATCTTTATCACTAGAGAGCACTGTCTATTAACAGTTTGATAACATTATCGATTAAATGTTTTGTCTGGCTGTTTTCAAATGTCACATCTTAGCCCGTCGGTGTTAAAAAAAACGCCATTCTCATTACATGTGGAATTGGGTGCATATTAAAATCAGATGATTTATTGCGTGCATAGATAATCAATAGTTATGCACTTTTTCGAGCGCGCAATTGATTGCCATTGAGCCCTTTTTATCGAAATGACACACGGTTTCCCTTTGCCATCACTTGTTTCTCGTGTGTTGCGCGTGGATAACCACCGTTATCGTGTTAATTATTCCCTTGTAAATGTTAGTCACTTCATATTCAACGGGTTTCTCACTGCTTTGACCGTGAATTTAGCCAATAACACCAATTTACCTAGGAATGTTCCCCTTAGCATAGAAGCTCGACGTCAGAGACAACATTAAAATAAAGGAATAATTACAATGTCAGAGCTAAGTTACGCCAACAGAGGAGCGGCCAGCAATGGTCTTCCGATGGCACTTAATACTTCCAATTCGTTCCCACATAACTCTGTTGATAGAAATGGAGTAGATTACCCTCTACTCGGTTTATCACCTTCAATACAGAGAATCCAAAGTCAGATTGAATTCGCGGCTAAAACCAACTATCCAGTATTTATTAGTGGAGAGACAGGAACAGAAAAACGTTCTATTGCCTCGCTTATTCATCTCAACCGATTGGAGGGTAAGGGCCGCTTTATTCTTATTCCACCGACCATCCACAATCACTCACAATTTAAAGCGTACCTTGAGAATAGCTTAAATCGAGCCAAGCAAGGCACCCTATATCTCTCTGAAGTCGATGTCCTGCCACAGGAAAAAAAGGATTACCTGACTACCTTATTCAGTCAGGAGGAATTTCAAAGTTGCTTGACTGAGAAAAAAGTCCAGTTGATTGTCTCTTGTACCGAATCGATCAATAGTGCTCAAGGCAACCGACAATTTTTGGCCAAGTTACTGGGGACAGAAGTGCCACATCTAGAGCTTTATATCCCGCCAGTTAGAGAGCGCAAGCAAGACCTTTCCAATCACATCGATCATATACTCCATAAACTTCAATCCTTTACCACAACGCGATTCACTCCTGAAGCGATTCAACTTCTCCACAATTATCATTGGCCAGGTAATGTTGATCAGTTGCAGCGCGTGATCGTGACGTTAGCGTCCTGTTGCGATCACCATATTGACATTGAAGATATTCGCAATCTGGCGCTTTTCCCTGAAAGCGAAACCTTCGACGTGGTGGAAGCGGTACTCAATCAAGAGTTTGGCGGTTTCCGTCATCTTCACCCAGGTTTACTGAAAGCGCTCAACTACATGAGCGAAAACTTCACCGAAGAGCTGACGCTAGCCGATCTTTCCAACGCGGCGTTTACCAGCCAATCTCATCTTTCTTATTTGTTCCGACAACACATTGGCTTTTCATTCAAATCCTTGTTAGTGCAAGTGCGGATTTGCTATGCCAAGCAGCTGATTGATGACACGCCAATGATGAAAGTCACTGAAGTCTGCCTGCAATCTGGGTTCGGCGACCTGAGTCATTTCGAAAAAATGTTCAAGAGAAATGTGGGTTGTACACCGCGCCAATACCGACAGAAAGAGCGAGAAAAAGCCCGCCTCTTTGCGGCGAACTAAGTTGGTGAAAAGGCGGCAATTCTTGATGGATTTGACCAAGTTATCAAGCCGCCTTGTTCTTAATATGGAAAGCATAGAGACGAACATCAAGAGCCTCTGAAATGGAAATCAACATCGAGAAAATGCTGAGTCAATTCACCCCGACAACATCGCGCAATATGTACCTCAACATGGTCGCTGATTCGTTAGGGAAAGCATCACAAAATGCGACTCATGCTCAGCAGCAAATTCAGACCATAGTGGTCACCAATACGGCGTTAGGTTCCGGGTTGATTTATTCCATTGCAGCAAAAGGGTCTTAGTCAGTTTTGAGGTGCAATGCGGCACTTCTTAACCAGCAAAGGAGCATTTGATATGCCAGTAAATGATGCGGTCACCGATTCCGTGACGCAAGTAAACACCGAAGTAGTGGGTGACACCCCCGCTGTTGCGAGTGGAAACCTGTTGCTTTCTACCAGTCAGGCAATGGGCATCTCCGCACTCAACAGTACAGGGGCGAACCAACAAGCGACTTTGGTCCACCAGTCTTCGACAGTGCAGGGAGTGAACTCTTTGCTCGCTACAGGTACCGCGGTTATAGGCCGTAGTGTCGAACTCATCCTAGAACCTAGCGCAAGCTAATTAACTGAAATTAGGAGCAAATTATGCCAGTTAATGAACAAGTAACAGACTCAGTAACACAGGTGAACACGAAAGTTGTTGGTGAAACACCAGCAATGGCAATGGGTAACCTGCTGATGTCTACCAGCCACGCATTGAGTAATGCTGCTCACAACGCGACGGCTGCACAGCAGCAAGCACAAATCACTATGCAGGCTGCCACAGTACAGGGTGTGAACTCTTTGATGGCAATCGGTTCTTCGGTCATTGGCCGTGGTGCTGAAGGCATCATCGAAAAAGGCTAATTACAGCCAGGTTGAAAAACTAATTGTTAACAACAAATAAGGAACGAAACAATGCCAGTTAATGAACAAGTAACAGACTCAGTAACACAGGTGAACACAAAAGTGGTTGGTGAAACTCCAGCAATGGCAATGGGTAACTTGCTAATGTCTACCAGCCAAGCGTTAGGCACGGCAGCTCACAACGCGACAAGCGGCCAGCAGCAAGCTCAAATCACTATGCAGGCCGCAACGGTTCAAGGCGTTAACTCGCTGATGTCTATTGGTTCTTCGGTTGTTGGCCGAAGTGCAGAAGGCATCATTGAAAAAGACTCGTAATGCCATACGCACCTTTGTCAGTCTAATGGCTGGCAAAGGTGTACTTGAAGGAGATGTGAATGAAAACAGTAAACACACCCCCTGAACAGGCAGAGTCAGCATTCCATGCGGCGAATCAATCTGTGGCTCAGTCCACTGCTATGGCTCTTGCGGATGCAACCGACAATCTGCGTAACCTGAACACATTGAGTACCACGGCGATTGGCACAGCGTTAAGCCAACTTCTGGAAACGGGTGATCCTAAGTACATGGCCATCATCGACCAGGCCCAAAAAGTGGTGACGAATGGCGCCGAAAACTTCGGTGTTGTCGGCGATAAAGTAGCGACTGTGCTACACGATCGCTCTCAATAATGATTGCTGTTCTTCTCATTTCCATTTCAGGTTTGTGAGTTCAGCATTCGTTTCAGCGCCTGTTGAAGGCATCTCAAGGAGTGAATATGAAAGAGCAGGATACAAGATTCGAGAACGAGTTCGAACAGGAACTCTCGCAAAATGCGATTGACCAGTTTAATACCTTGCAGGCGTTCTCGTCTCAACCCACCAGCCTACTGGAAACCACATTGGCTGATACGCTGGGCTTATCGATGCATAACGCTGTCAGTACTCAGCAACAGTCTCAAATGACCACCGCAGCTTCGGTGACGAACGCTTGTGCTCGATTACTGCAGACTCAAACACGGCCAACGGTTGAGGCGAAAGTTGAGCCCAAAACGGAGCCAGCGATTTTTGTTGATGCCAGTCATCGGTTAGGCAGAGAGGACGGTGGTAGTGAAGACATTCAGGAAGACGCTGAAGAGAAAAAACGCTCGTTCAGCTTGTTACGTTTTCTGAAGAGAAACAAAGGGGCGAACGATGACCAGCAATGACACCATGAAGTTTGATGTCAATGAGCAGCTCAAGCAGATTGAGTCGTTCACCGAGCGGCAACAACAGGATGTGCAGAAGTTGATTGCAGAATCGCAAAAGCGTTTTGGTTCAGGCCAAGTCAATGACTCCATCGATGAAGTGGAAAGCGCGGTCACGGGTATGTTGGATAACATCGAAGGCCAGCTTGAGCAGGAAATCAGCAAAATTAATCAGCAGTTGCAAGAGCTGCTGCCAAATGAAATTCAATAAGTGAGGTTATCATGCCGAAAAAAGTTAACGAGCAGATCACGGATTCTGTCACGCAAACCAATACTCAAGTGCTGGCGGGATCGCCTGCTAATGCAATGGGTAACCTGTTTACCTCTATGGGGTTAGCGATGTCGAACTTGAACAACAATGCCACTTCAGCACAGCAACAGGCAAACATTGGTATGCAGGCGGCGACGGTGCAAGGTGTCAACGCACTCACGGCGATTGGCACGGCAGTTTTGGGTCGTGCAACGGAAGCGATCGTCGAAAAAGACGAAGAATAAGCCCCCAGCCAATCTGACTTTGTTGCTAAAAGTACCAGTCGACCCAACGGCCAATTCAGTTAATGACATTGGCCTTTTGTTTTAGGAGTGAGCCATGAGTGATAAAAACAGTGCAGAAGACCTCAAACAAGTGTCTGAGATGATCGACCAACTGACAGAATCCGCCATGTCAGACACCATGGGTCTGCATATGCAAAACGCCGTCACTATACAGCAAGGTATGCAGGCGATTAGCAACGCTTCCACTTCGACAGCGTGCGCCTTGATCCTCAAAAAAGGCGGCTAACGGGTAAGCGCCAATGTCGAATGAGAGCACGACTGACAAGGCCAAACAATCGGTCGCTCAATCTACCGCCATTGCAGTGCAAGACGCTGCGGACAACTTGCGCAATCTCAATACCATCAGTACCACCGCTATCGGTGTTGCTCTATCCGAATTACTCGCTACTGGCGACCCCAAATACGTTCAAGTGATCGAACAAGCTCAGAAAATCATGGAAAAAGGCACCGCTAACTTTGCTGAATTAGGTGACAAAGCGGCTAGTGTGGCCAAGAAGTTTGGTTAGCGGGTGCACAAGCAATGAAGAGAAAAATGTGTCATCTGCCCTTTTAGCCTATGTTGTGTCGTCATGGATAGGGTGGAGTGTCAACTCGCTGAATGCAGAACATCAATTAACGCCTAAGCCACAAAGAAACCTAGGTTAAGCTGAGAATGGCATATTAATACCTTGTAGAGTCTGGATTGGCATTCGAAAGGTAGGAAAGTTAATGCGGATTTTAGATATCGTTGTCATTGTCTGGTTAAGCTTTTTAACGCTTTATCAGTTCAATACGTTGTTCCAACTGCTTGTTGATAGTTGGTTATAGAATAAGCCCATAGAGCGCCGTCTCTATGGGCTTTGATCTTATATGGGTTGACCTTATGAGTGATTGTTCAAGTCTTCTACAACACTCTCAGACATTGCTCTGGTGAAAGACTTAGCAGCGTGTTGGCGAAGTGAATTTTTTCATCACGCCACTTCAGCCCAGCTTCAGGACTTTCCTTGGATCTTCTGTCCGCTTCAAAATAACTGTGTCTTGGTAAACCATCGGCAGGTGTCATGACCATAGACTGCTCATTGACTCGCATCGTAAACAAGAATTGGCCGCGTTGACCCGATTGTGCGCCTGGATGGTGCAAGGTGGTATCGCAGCAGTAGCGCTTATCACGTAGTGCTCGGCAGGTGTATTCGAAGGCATCTTGTGTGCCGCGACCGGGGAAGGCGGTATAGATACTGATGCCATCTCGTTGCAAGACTTCACTGCCCGCTCCGAGCTGAACGGCGTATTGAACCAGCCTGAACCCTAATACCAAACCACCGACACTGTTGATACCGCTGTATTGAATCGCTCCAGCTAAATCTAGGCACAGACGGTCATCGTTTTCATACAGGTAAAGCTGTGGTGAAGCCCATTCGCTTTGGGGAATAAGCAGCTCAGTGATGTCAGGTTGATTCATGTTGGCCTCCGCCGTCAGTAGAAAATCATCAAAATAATAATTTATACGAATGAAAATCATTATCAACAATTTAAGGCGAAAAGTTTGCATTGAGTTCAATTTAAATCCGCCGTAATCCGCCATTTTCAGACAGATGGAACGACGGGAGAAACCAAGAATATTCACCATTATTTCGCCTCGGTTTCACATCGGTTTGCCACAGTATTCAGGCCTTCACCCCGTTAGAGTGGAGCGAGCCGTGCGTCTTGCTACCCGCTCAACGTTTGAGCTGTGATGAGCCAACAAACGTCACATACAGGCGCGCTTCCAACCTTCCATTCAGTCAACAGGAATTTAAGATGCCAATTAATGCCATTCAACAAAAAGCACGTGAAATCAAGCGTCGTGTCGATAGTGAAATAACCGAAAAGTTTCTTGAAGTTGTGGCCGTGCCCACGGAAGCTGCGGCTCTGAGGGCAGACACCGAGCTGCGTACAAAAGCCGGGCTTAACACCAATAATATCTATTACCACTATTTAAAAGGAGGGGCTGCATTAACCAAATTGGACACCGGTGGGCACCCCACCAGTGATTGGGATTTTCAGGTGATGCCCGACTTGGCAACCTATACCAAGTGGGCTACGGGCGCCAATCCAAACGCGGAGCTGGATACCGTCCACGATGCCATGGTCGAAGTCCTTGAGGATGCCGCGCGAGCTCTAACCGCAGGTGTCGCGCCAAATACTGTCACTGCCGCGATGAACACCACAATGAACAACTGGTTGAACGGTGAATTGTTGGAGATCATTGAAAATGTCATCCGAGAGGAGACGGAGCTTGTTGGGCCAATAACGGTGGCCTATCGAGATAACCAAAGTCGATGCTACCAGGTCGGCCGAGACATGCGTTACTTACCTGAATGGGATATGCGCAACCATCGTTTGTTCAACAACAACAGCCAGAGAATTGAATTTGGTGTGGGTGATACGGTTTCCCACGCCATGACCAATAACATCAACGGGTATGGCTTTCAGCCGCAGTGTACGCCCACCATTTATGTCAACCATACCATCCCCGGCTTTTTGCTCTACCGCTTGGCGATTGTGTATGACTTCAGGATCACCCATGGTGGTAATACTGAGGATATCCGATTTAAATCTGAAGTTGTCGATTTATCGACACCACGTATGGGTAACCCGGAGTCTTATATTTCAGCTAAGGATGAAGTGACGGTCTTACACGATGACCAGAACGGCGACTTTAAGATCCCAGGTTGGCGCTACATGTTGTTTGAAAACCTGCTGCTGATTGGCGAGATTGAACTAGGGGTCAGTGGTAGCCCACATAAAGAAGCAAAGAGAAAAAAGCGAGCTTCAGCCGCCTTGTTCGCCATTGCCGGTTTGAACAACAACCGAGCCAATCTTAAAGCCCTTGGCAACTCGGCAACCATTAAAGAAATCCCCAACCAGCTAAACGGGACACACCGAAGAGGTATCGTCCCTCAGATAAAATATGATCTGCTGGGTAAAGTGAACCACTTTGCCGCTTCCGTTAATGAACAAGGACCGACAGATGACGTCATTGGCTACATTAACAAAGCCGTAGAGGGCAATTATGATTTAGCGATCACCGGGTCTGGGTTGCAACTGACATCCGCTTGTAATGAAGAGAACGTCAACAAGTTGATGACGAATCTGCCAAACCTTAAAGCCTGTATTCTTAACCCCTTGACTTTCTCTCAAGTCAATACGGCATTATCTATATTGCTCAAGCCAAAATCGAAAAAGGTCAACCCAAACGACAAATTCACAGTGGTTAACGATGCCCTATTGAGTGCCTGGCTGCAACTCGATAGCACAGCATATTTTAAAGATATGGACTTCCCGCTGGGGCTGGTCAAATTGACCGTCAATACCAATGCCTATAACGACATTAAAGGTCGAGCGGTTGACCTGAAAAGTAAAAAGTTTGGCACCACTAATATCCACAATGTCCGCGTGATTGAGACATTAAACTCGAAAGAGATTCTAGTGAGTTTCAATAGCCAGATTCAACAAGGCATGAATCAGCGCGTACTGAATCAAAACAACCGTGCCCATACGACCTATATCTGTTTTACACTGGATGCCAACCTAGATAACAATAATCCTTCGAACGACTATTACGAAGCTGTCGGAGATCGCAATAATGGCCCATGGACCGGACTGGATTCATGTGTGCCATACAAACTGAAGTCTGACAACTGTGAAGATTTATTGGCTATCTATTTGCAAACGATCATGCTGGTTCAAGTGCGCTACCCACTGATGGAGCTCTATCGTCAATTGAAAGATTAAGAGTCATCGATGCCAGAAAACAAAATCCGCCATAACGGCGGATTTTTTAATGGGGTGAAAGCAACATCGCTTAACCGTGTGCAAACAAACATCTGTCATGGTGTCATTCAGTCGATGAAGCGGGATGGTCAAACGAGTGTGATGGCCACAATCTGAGTCGAACTTGAGGGAGGGAGCATAGTAAAACCTGCATAGATTGTGGACGAAAGCTCCGGCTGAGCAAGTCCGCGACGCAACGGGTGGCCTACTTCAGAATGCGGCTAGCAGAAAGCGTGGCTCCCCCTCTTTTTTCATATGGCTGAGCCGTGCGATCTGGGTACTGCCCGTTAAGCTAGTATCAAGGACATACGCACACTGAGTGTTGTTGTCGAGTGGCTCGAAGTGCTTGATGTCTTGGCCACTAAAGCTTCCCCATAACCCGACGAGTAGCATCACTTCATCTTGAGCTAAGGATTGACGTAAGGCGGTGACACGTTGGGCATCGTCGTAGAGTTTGTTACGATCTTTCTTTGAAGCCAACTCGTCCTGATGAAGCACATGAAACTCGAACCAAAGGTTTTTACCCGGTGTCGCGATGCGAAGATCCGCTTTTGACGCGTAGCGCTTGTCGCAAGGCTCGACGGCAGACGATTTGCTGACAAACTTGAGGTACTCGTCACCGTGTTGATAGGGAGAGGCGAAATGGATGTCTTCGATGTTCGAAGACTGAGCCAGTGACAGGCTGAGATCAAGAGTGAGCCAGGAATGAACAAAAGGTTTTGCCTGAGGCATGGCGATGACCTGATTCGCTTTGCTGAAATCGTGCTGACCGGCGAGATGGCTGAGTAGGGATTGCTGAATCATAAGGTTTCTCCGAAAGAGCGATGCGTTCAGAGTACCAATCGAAGTGGGTAAAAACTCGGGATAAGCCAGCATAGAGTAGGGGATGCTGGCGTTAGGATGGGATTATGCGTTCTCTAGCCAACGCTGTGCATCATCCAATTCATGGAGATAGACTCTGCTTTGGATGGCATGGTTAGCAAGGTTGTAGTCGTTCAAGAGTTCTGGACGAAAGGCGGTGCCGAGAGACAGGCATTGAACTTGCTGAGAGGGAGAAAAATAACTGAGTTGCTCAGACAAAATATCTGAAAGTTCAGGCTCTTCAATCCCCCCTTCAATACATGACCACAAGGCTTTGACCACCGGATACATTGGCTTGTTTTTCTGCCTCGTGTCAGTGCTGTTGGCATAGTCTGCCTGCCATTGGAAAGTCGTACCAAACAAGAAGCAGCGAACGGCGTGCATCAGTAGCCAGAAGTGATGTTGAACATTGGTGTCTTGTGTCGTCACAAACGTCAAATATCGATGCAGCGCGGTGACAAATTTGCTGGTAGCCAAGCTATCGGCGTTGGTCATCGCCAGTAAAATGGCACGATTGATCTTGCCCGCGTATTGCTCCTCGGGTGTTGGCTGCTTTGGTGGTCGATTGACCTCTCGGGTTTGATAAGAGTAGTGGTATCGGCCGGAAATCCCTTGCTGTCCGAGTCTGGCACCTCGCTCATTCAGTGCACCACCTTTGAGCCAATCTACATGGCTAAGAGGGTTAATCGGGCGTATCGACATCGGTTTACCAGCTTGTGAGTGTGGTGACCATTCAGGTAGATCGGATGAGCTGCCACAAGTTGGCGGTTCCTCTTGCACTGGGGAGGAAAGAGCCAGATAAGCCAGTTGGTACGCCAGCCGCTGGGCGAGGCCGGGTTCAGCTCCGGCCATTAATGCGGCGCTAAAGGCCGCATAATACATTTGGTCTGATCGCATTAAGAGTCCTCCCGGTTGGGATTATTCAGTGGGTGCGCTGAGGGCTTTAACGTCACTGTTAAACTGCGGCAGCGTTTCGACAAAGCGGTTGATGACCTGTTCTGCGACCGACTCTTTGACCGAAGGCTCACTGATGTAAGTATCCACCTCGGAGCGAATATGCCCGCCGTTTAACGCATCGCGATCCCTCTGATTGACGATGGCATTCACTGCCTGAGCAAAAGCGAACCCATCCGTTTTACTATAAATGCGATGCTGACTGCCTGTGTTGCCAGACTCTGGGTAGCGAGGGGCAGCATAAGACACCATGTAAGGCTGAGTATTTGGGTCGTTACCGATCAATTCTTCACACGAGAAGAGGACGAAATCCGTCGAACGGTAATTGTCCATCACCTGATTGCAAATGGGCAGGTCGGCTTCGATGGCTAAGTTGTAGTCGCAGAAGAAGACATCGACACCTGGGATCAGGCTAGAGATCATAGTATCAAAGGCGTTTTGCACACCTTCAGGCAGTTCATCTTGCTCTGGAACCTGAGTATAGTTCTGTGATTTCACCGAGTAGGAGCTTCGCCAGCGGGCGAGGAGTTGTTTCCCTTTATGCCCGTCTCGATATTTGTAAGCGACCTTGTAGCCGCTATCAAAATAATCTTCAACGTCTGGCTGGTCAGTCAGGAAGGCGAAGGTACGTCCGTCAGAAGCTTCGCAAAGGCGAAATAGTAGTTGTCTCATTGGTTTCTCCTGTTGAGTAGTTACCTCCGCAGAATAGGTTTTTCAGGCCTTGCATACTTGGTGCAATAGTTCACTCTTTTGGGGTTATTGATGATCCGTTGCACGCATGCAGGAGCGCACGCCTGTCAGCCAGCGAAGGTGGGGTTGTCGAGATTGTTTGTCAGGCTTTAAATGGTCGGAGATATCTGGCGTTTTTCTCTTTTTCTCCGCCTCTTGATCGTCGAGGTAGTCTTGTGCTGACGTTGCAGCTCTTTTTTTATGATCTGATGTGCTGCTGGCGACAAACTCGAAGCGATAGGGGTAACCTGACTGGCCCAGATAGCTTGAAGGTTGAGACCAGTCGACCTTGTTGACGCTCGCTGTGTCTTTTGCTTCGCTAGCGGTTGGTGGCGCAGTGCTTGGTTCGAGCCTGCTACGCTCACTACCAGATTTTAGGCACGCGGGCTCGGATGGCTTTTTTAGATCATCGACCGATTTCTCTGCATCGCCGGAATCGTTGGCTGCCTCAGGTTGTTCGTCGGTGCTGGTGGTAAATACACTTTCAGGCATGCTAGTCAGGCAGCGTGCCAGATCCTGCACATAACTTTGATAAGGGTTAAAGCTAGCATCAAATTCCGCCAGTTTGCTTTCAGTGTTTGTCGTGCTTGTGATTTCTGCCGTCTCTTGCATAAGTGGTTCTTTTGCTGAAGATGGATCTTGGTTAGCCTGGGAAACGGGTGGTGTATTTTCCGATTCTTGTGGTGACGAAAAAACGGAGGCTTCCGGTGTCATTGTTTCTACCGGTTGAGTCTTGTTGATTTCGCGATAGCGGGATTTAAGTCGGTAGCCACGAGGAACCCATACGACTCGGCGGCGTCGATATTTACCCATGCTTCCCCCTTATGAGCAAGATTGGCGGGAGGTTCCCGCCAGAAACAGTTACACCAATGTATCCACCAGTGTGCTAAAAGTTTTATTGATGATTTTCTGCACTTCGGATTTTGCACTGATTTGCCACGTCAGCATTTCGGCCTCAGCGATTTGCTTTTCACGCAATATTTCTAGCTCAAATTCTTCGTTGGTTAAGTCACCATTGTTTCTAGCATCTATCAGCTCTTGCAAAGTCGCCTTTTGTTTATCCAGCGTCACGGTCAGTGCACTAGTCAGCAGGTTCTTGATCGGTGAATCTTCAATTTGGTTAGTCACTTGTTCAATGAGGTTATCTAGGCTTGGCGTCATCTTTCTACTCCTTGTGTGAATTACTGTTTGGCAAGCTCGCCACGAATTAATGCATCAATAAGCCGTTCGTATTGGTCTAAGCGACGTTTGATAAGAAAATCGGATAAGGTTTGTTTTTGCTGATGGGCTTTCATGTCCTGCTGCCAGAAATCAGCCAATATTTGCGCTTGATTTAAGGACTCTTGGTTTTGCTCACGCCTTTCTTGTCTGCGCGCCAATCCACGTACGCTCACATCGATGTTGAGGTACTGATCACTGAACTCACGGTAGCGGCGTTCGCTTTCAGGTAACGCTTGCATGCTCAGGTAGAGGTAGTCGATATTACGTTCGATATTTTGTGCCTGCTGAACGGTTTGAGGGTCGTAGGGGGCCACCAAGCGCAATGTACAGCCACTCAGTAATATCAAACAGGCGGCGATCCAGCCGAGGTAATGGGTTTTCATTGTGTGTCCTTAGTTTCCGGGTTTCACGCCATGATGACTTGAAAGCAGGGGTAGTAGCTCAGGCTAATTGGCTGAATAATTGGGTTATTTGGCCGTGATTCTTTATTGCTGAGTGATAAGTTAAAAGCAGGGCAAATCAGCAGGAAACCTTATGTCAGATTTAATCAGTACACTTAAATTGATCAAAAAAGCCTACAAGCCAAAATTACAAAAGCTCAAGATGACGCCAGAGCAAGTGAAACAGAAGGTCAAAGTACATAACAAAGTCACGGCCGTACTGCAGGGAGTGGAAAAATTGGAGTCTTTGCAGAAAGAGTCTCTCGAATTGGTCGCTAAACTAGTCAAAACCTTTGTTGAGCAAGCTCCGATGATGGCTAATCAGGCGCTCGCCCCGTTGAAGAAGCATCAGGAGCAGAATCAGACTGACGACGAACCCCATCAATCAGACGATCCAGCAAAGTAAACAACACTTCAATGCTGTAACCCGCGATAAAGGCCAGCGCCATTGGCGACAGTGCCATGTCACCCATTTCCGGTTTGAGTAACCAGCCAGTTATCATTCCCGCCAAGCAGCCGAGGGTGAGGCGTAATCGATACCCCACCTCTCTACTGGCAGTATAGGTAAGCGTTCTCACCTGTTGCAGTAGGCTACGCAGGACAAAAATAAACGCCCCCAGCAGGCCATACATCAGTGGCAGAATGTAGTTTTGTAGCATTTGCAATACTGACTGAGCGGCAATCAGGTTAGCCGAATATTCAACAGGGGAATCTTCATTTTCGGTGCGCGTGGCATCGAGAGGAATGTTGCGGCCACCTAACCAGATATGATTCCAGTTCCTCAGTAGCTGATAGTTTGCTTCCATATCGGGCGGCATGGGCGAATCGAGTGTGTCCGTTGAGCCGACTGAAGTAAGCAGGTTTTGCGTCAGAGCGTAGCCAAACAAGTAGTACATCTGCACGATCAGCAGGAAAATCAGGGTCAAGACGGTGTAGCGCCGATACCAGGTGATCACTCGTGAGGCACCTGGCAGTTCGAGCTTGCCTTCTTTAGTCTCCGGTACCACGGCTTTGATGCTTTCGACGGTAACTGGGTATACCTGTTTGGCTAAACGGTCGTAGCATTGCAGCAGTACAGTTTCATCCTCTACGCTCCAGTGACGAGTATCAATACGGTACTTGGCGCGATAGATGCCTTCGGCAATAGCGGGATCAATGGTGAGATCACCGTGGCGAGCAACGTATTGCAGTAACTGGATACCTTCACGGATCAGTTGTTGTAAATCAGACTCTGGGGTCGATTCCGGAGTCCGTGATTTTACTAGTGAGTCACTCGCCAACGGCTATCTCCTCTGATTAATAGTGATAACTGGAGACTTCTCTGTCCTGATAATCAATCAGCTTGCAACCGCCACCGTCGTTATTCCAAAGCGCGGTTGGGCTATTAAAGCTGTATTCATTATCTTCAAGTGACGCTTTATTGGTAAAAACGCGTAAAGAAGTCAGCGGGGCTAACTGAGTGTCTTCAGGAAATACAAAGCAATTGTCATTGCGCAGTGCTTCTAAACGCCACTGGCTAAGATCGACGGTATACTCAGACGTGTTGTGTATCTCAACGTATTCGTCCCCTTCGCTGCGAAACTCTCTGCCGTCATAATTGACGTGGCTGATGATGGCATGAGGGTGAGCTTTGTCGCCATAGACGAAGCTTGAAACCGTCTGACCATGATGGTTAACCAAAGCCCCTAGGTCGCCTCGGTTGTTCCACACTGGTTGGTTGGAACTGAAGCTGTGCTCTGATTGACCCGAGGTATCAATTTTGATGTATTCGTAGGGCGATAAATAGGTATGCTCTGGGAAAATGTATTGCTGATCTGGTGACCCTGCTTGAATATGCCAGCCACTGATGTCGGCGGTCATATCACCGCGATTATAAATGGTGATTGACTCATCCAATGGCGAGCGGGTTCCTTTAAAATCCAGAGACGTAATGTCAATCTGATCGAGTACCTGCAGTTGGTTGAGCTTTTGCCAGCACTCATCCATGGTTTGTTGTGAAAGCTTTTCTGGCATGGACAGTTGATCGAGGACTTTAAGCACTTCCTGTTGAATGTATTGGGTATTGGCTGACACGTGTCACTCCTTGTTGATTGAGGCATTTAACGTGTCCAATTTAGCGAAATCCCCGACAGATACTCGGGGATTCCTAACCAGAATTGCTGCTAATCGACGTTGCGCTATTTTTCGATAAACAGCAGGGTAATGATCAGCGAGAGCATGAGTAACAGCGGCCAGTACCACTGTTTGACCCGCAACCCTTGCTCATATTCCAATGCATGAATTTTCATCTCCGTGGTGTACGCAAGCGCACCGATGGAGGTAAAAATAATCTGCAAGTAAGCAAGGAAATAGAAGTACTCGATAAAGATAACCCCCTGAGCATTCAACTCCTCTCGCAGCGCGACATGGGCAATGACCAAGATGAAAAACAGCGAAGCACAATATTGGAGAACGGTGGCAGTGTTAAACCCCCATAAGGCCTGCTGCTTTTCGTCTTTGGTCCATAGCAAGAGCATGCAATAGGTGAGAAAACTCACCACCAGCAGTGGCATGATATGGCTGATCAAAGGCCCGGTAATGCTCCTCTGTATGACCATGTTATATTTCAAGTTGACGGTTTGATGCCCATTGTAGAGCTTGTCAGTTTGATAACTAAAGTAGCTTTGTAGCAGTTTCCAGCTGCCAAAGTCGTGTTCCGCCATTTTAATGCCGGGCAGGTCTTCTGGTCGCATGGAAGGGTAGCTGTCAAACTCCGGAACCAACATCAGATAGCCTGAGTCTGGCCTCGGAATCATAGTCAGTTCAATCACCTCACGGTCAAACGGGAAAGACTCGTAGTCAAAAGGCTGTTTAATGAGAGCAACAAACTGCCACAGCTGAAACCCTTCATTCTCCCGAATCAGAGACCAAGAGGTATTGAGCGAGTTGTTGATGTGCAGTGGCGGCTCATCGGTGGCCTGATCTGAGGAGATGATTTTGCCGACGATACTGACCTGATCCGCTTCGATCAAATCCAAGGATTCAACGGTTAAGTTAATCTGATGAACGTGATCCGAAGAGGCTTTCTGACCTGCTGGATATTGAGTTTGCCACGCGAGGTAAGCACTCTCCTCATTGACTAACAGCGCTTCACCTTTGCTGAGTGGTTTTGGCGCTAAAGCCTGATACCAAAGCAGAAGCAAGTAAGATAACAAGCACAGCGACAACACAGTAAAAAAGCGCCGTAATTTGGCGCGTGATCCATCAGGAAAGCGCAGGGAAGCCACAAAAATGATTAAACCGGCAATCGTCAGAAACCAAATCAAATCATGGTAGCCCGCATGTGAGGTGGTCGATGCTCTGAGTTCATCGGCATCAATGATCAGCCCAAGCTGCGCATCGAGTCCATCAATATCACTCAGTACCATCCACTCCTCACGCCCGGTCACCGGATGAGAAAAGGTGGACAGATCCCCTTTCGTCAGTTGCTCGGAGATAGAAGCGAGAAGTGGGTACTCAGCAGGGTCTAAGCTGTAGATATCTTTGCCAAGCACCGATTGGTTCGGGTATGCCAATATCTGACCTGTACGTGAAATCAACATACCGAAGCCTTGGCTGCCAAGATCGAGATTTAACACTTGCTTGGTTAAGCTACTGAGCGAGAAGTTGAGAAACACAATACCGTCAAAGCCATTATCCATCTGTCCATCGTAGCTGGACTCAAACGGTACGATGAATTCCGCCAACCAAGTGTTGGCATTCGTGCCAAAGTAAGGCTCCATCCACATACTGCCTTTTGCCATCGGTTGATGGAACCAGAAAGTACGGGGACCGTTGTTGACTTGGTCTGGCAAGGTGTAGTCATAACGCTCCGAGATCTGCTGATTGAGGCGATTGTCTCCGTTTTTTTGAAAGTACGGCGAATACAAAGGACTGGCCGGATCCGAATAACGGTTTTTGCGAAAGGCGACACCACCTCGATGTGCTCCTTGGGTTGTCATCACTGATTGAGTAATCAAATCGCGCAGTTCCTGATCATTGCGCTGCCGCTGTTTGAGCGCCGATGCGAGCAGTTCCGTTTTCTCGGACAACTCAGCTAAACGCTTGTTTATCGCCTCAGTGGCGGCTTGGCTTTGTTCAACTAAGTGATGACGAATGTCCGTATCAATGTCGGCGTGCAACTGATATAGCGATATAGCGATAAAAGCCGCGACAGACCAGATTAGCGCCGTGATCCAGCGTAAATGGTAGTACTGAAGTTCGGAAGGTTTGATCATGATTCGTCTCCCGCTTCAATAGGGTGCTGTTGGCGCTTTTCGGTGAGTGTGATAAAGGTTTTCAAAAAGCTCTGACACAAAGCGCCGCTGATGATAAAAAAGCAAGCCACCATGGTGTAAATCGGCAATATAGCGTCGGCTTGACCTGAAGACGCGATGTAAGCGTTAGCGGTGGCGAGTATTTCGTCGACACCAATCGCCGATGCCGTCGTCGATGCCATTAGGATCACCAGAAAAAACTGATTCACCGCCGATAGCGAGAAGGGCTGCCCCTTGTGGCGTTTTTGTGTAGCCAAATCACAGCTGTAACCCATCACGGGGATCGCCAGAGCAATAATCGCTTTACCCAAAGCGGGGACATGCATTTCAAAGCCCATCATTTCCCAGCGAGAAGGGACGATTAGGGCGAGATAAAACAGCATGACGAAACTGGGGACATTACACAGCAACGACTGAGCCCCTTTCGCCAGCCACTTAATAGGTGCCTGAGTGTGATTGGTTCCGCGACTGAGCAGAGAGCCGACAGGAAAACCTATCGTCATCGCCGAGATAGCAATAAGAATATTCAGGCTGAAGGAGTAGGTGAGCGACAGCCACAAAGTCATATCCGATAGAATCATTGCAACGCTCCTTTGTTGTTGATGTCGGGCGATGCTTGTCGTTGGAGAAAATCGGAATAGCGAGTGAAAAGCTTGCCGACCAGATAGGCAAACAGCAGCACCTCAAGATAATAAAACAGAGCCAAAAGTGTCATCAGCAAAACAGGGTAACCCGAGCTGGAGACCAAGGTGTTGACCACCAAAACCGCATTGGGTGAAGCGATGACACTTGCCATACCGGCTGCTTTGGCAAGATTGACCAAGTTAGCTTTGACCCCGGCACTGTGATGAAGATAGCGCTGAGTTAAGCCAAGCTGTGATGTCGTATCTGCGGTCACTAAGTTGTTGATGCCGGAGGCGGTGTATAGCGCCAGCACCAACCAAGCCACACTGGCTCCGCTCAATAGCCAGTGTTGGCCGTGTTCGTTCCAAAAAGACAACGCACCGAAGTAAATCAGGTAAAGCATCAAAATAGGCGGAATCGAGCTTTGCAGGTGAGTGAGAAAGGCGACGGGCTTAGCGACCCAGCGTTTGGCGCTGATGGTCATTTGCGTAAACCCTAAGGCCAACGCGATGGCCGTTAAGATCGAAGCCACAGTGAATAGTGCAGTGTGAAGCATAGACTGGATAAGCCGCTCAGTATCGAACTGGTCAAAAGGCCAAAACTGTTTATCACCTTGTTGCCCTAGCGAAATGACACTATCAAAGCAGAGTTTTTTCTTTGTCACCTGATCGCTATCCGCCTGACACACCAAATCGCCGTTCTCCTCCACGGCGTTCCAGTTTTTGTGTTGCTGCGCGAGGTAGTCTTGTTCTGGTAGTTGCCATTGTTGGGCGAGACTCTTCAATCGACCATCTCTGATACGGCTTGCTACAAAGCGCGACAACCAGTGTGCGAGAGACTGCGACGCCGTATCTTTGCGAGTCACCATCGACCAGTGGATTGGCATGATGGTTTCGACATCAACACGATAGTCACGCCACTCTTTCTGCTTCGATAAGTGGAACAAAATGCCACTGTCGTAGGCCCATGCCTGACATTTGTTGGTCAAAAGTGCCAGTTTTGCATCTCGGTTGCTCATCAGAATAATGGGTTTGATGCGGTAATTCTGGACCAGAGACTTATTAAAATACGCCCCAGCGGTCAGGCAGACCGGCTGGCCAATCAAATCTGTCCACTTTTCGACGCTGTTTGACTTGTGGGTCAATGCGGTGACGCCACTGCGGAAATAGTGAGGCGTGATCATACGCACGCGCTGGCGACGTTGCATCGAGTCACCAACCGTGGCAATCAACATATCGACTTGCCCTTCATTAAGCTTTTGAAAACGGTTGGCACTTGTGACGGTTTTGAATTCCACCTCAACATTGAGCGCATCACCGATCATGTGTGCTAAGTCGGGTTCAAATCCAGCCGGTTGGTTACTGCTGTCGAGCATTCCCCAAGGTGGATAATCGGCTTTAACGCCAATCACAATCCGCTCAGATTGTTTAATTTTGCTCAGTAGCTCTTGCGCCTGAGTATGGAACGCCAGCAGCAAGCAGCCACCCATGACGAGAGAAAGGAAACGCATCATGCACGCCTCCTTGCGACGACCAATAAGCCGTATCCCAGCGAAGCGGGCAGGAGATTGCACAGCAGATTATCTAGCAACGCCATCACAGAATTCTGGATGACAAAACGCTCTGGGAAAATACTTTCAGCTGTGACTTTCTCGACGTCAAAACCGGCTGCAATCAGTTCTGCCCTGATCTCATTTACAGTGTAAAGATGATAAAAAAGAGGGATTTTCCGACCGGATTGATAGCGATGATATTGAATATCGCCGGGCAAGTTTTGTTGCTTTCTCTGTCGCCATTGCAGAGTGAGGAAGCGCCGCCGCCGATTAGGCACAGATAAAATCAGTGAGCCATCTCGGTCCAGTTGTTTGTGGAACCATTTGAGTAACTTACCCCGTTCTTTCTGCTCTCGGATGTGGCTCATCACACCAAAAAGTAGCATACCTAATTGCACCGCTCCATTGCGCTCTTTCAAGTGTTGTTCAAGGTGATGTCGGTCACTGAACCAATCGGCGCGCTCAGAGAATGGTTGTGTTGTCTGCTTAGCTTGTTGGACTGCTATGTCACTGATATCAAAGCCATAGAGATGTAAATTGGTCTGTTTCAGTATCGGATAACTGTAGCGCCCGTTTCCGCACCCATAGTCCAGCGCTAACGAATCCTGACCGAGAAATTGCGCGTGCTGAAAGAGGGTATTGAGGACTCGGATATTGGCTTTTGGATAGCGAGCCTGGTAAAGGCCGATGCGATAATAGTCATCATAGGATTGGGCGATAGTTGTAGATTGGACATTGTTCATGAATAGACTCCTTTCTTCGCCTGAATGAATGTTGCGCAGGTTGCCCTGCGCAAGCCGTTTAAGCTGAATGAGTCTGGTAGGCGGACTCCAGTCTTTCGTCGTAGCGGTTTTCCGCATAGCCGGGGCCATTGTAGTGGCGGGCAAACGTCGGCCAGTCGAGCGCTTGTATTGCTTGGTGCAGCTTAGCGTTGGATTTAATGAAATGAACAAAGGCCATCAGGTGATGGCGCTCCGCAAAGAACATGTCACGCACGAAGCTTTCAACATCGTCGTAGCCGGCGGCCTTGTGGTTAAAACCCATGATCTGGTAACGGCCGAACGACGCGGATTTCAGGGCTGCGGTTCTATCGAGATCCATGGCTTGCTTGAGGCGGTCATACTCTTGTTCCCCGCCCACATAGAGTGAGCGATCCCATTTGGGAGAAGAGATATTGGGGTGTGATTCATCGAATTGATGCTGACTGTATTTGGAGAACTGGTGCGCTTCAAACAAGATGCAAGGCGCACCAGACTCAAAGAACCCACTGCCTGAAGATTCAACATCTGAGACGGCTTTAATCGCCGCAACTTCACAGCCCAGGGCATCGGCGGCGTCATGGTAGTCATCGTCAGTTAACCCTTTGATTGGTTCAATCGCGGGTAAGAACAAGGAACTCAGTGTACTTTGACCTGCGCCCAGCGCTTTGTTGAGCGAACGGTGGCTCTTGCCGTTGGCATCAATGCGGCTATCTGGGTGATGAAAACCGAGTATGGTTTTCTGCATAACGGCGATCGCCTGACAGGTTGGTGATGGCCCGAGTTCTGAGCGGATGATGCCATCTTCTGCCAATGGGGTGGTGAGGCCAATTTTGTCACTGATCTGGTTGAGGGCTTTTTGAACATTGAGCACATCATCGGGTGTGTTGTCCGCGCCAATGCCAACCGACGAGGATAAGGTGAGTTCTTTCATGTTTGACTCCATCTATTTTTGGTTTGATTGATCCCTACAAACGCTACTGGAATCGGGGGGCCACTAATTGGGCAGAGTCAGGGAATTTTCGGCGCGACCGACGAACAAAGGAGTGAAGCAGCAAAGTCAACATTGGGTCAGAATTGAACCTCAGTGTGAAGTTATCGATTTGGATCTCAAATATGGACACACAATGGTGCTATGTTTGTATAAAAATTAATCAGTCAAATCCACCAAGATCAACAAAGGGGTTGTTATGCTAGGTGAAGATCACTCTCTATTAAGCGAATTCCCGCAATACAAAGACACCATTCGTGCATTGGCCAAAATGGATGACAATTTTCTCTCTGAGATGCAGTCCTATGACTCGCTGGATAAAGAAATCCGCAAGCTAGAACTAATGGACTCACCACTCAGCGATGAAGAAATGCATAAGATGAAACATGACCGAGCGGTGATGAAAGATGACTTGCATAAACGTCTGGTAAGCGCGCATCAATAAGTGGATACCGCTTGATGCTAGGGCGCATGTGGTCGCCCTTTTTTATGTGCGTCAATCAGCGCTTTGGGTTCGTTTAGGCACTATTGGCTGTTGATATTTAGCTATTTGATGGTGAGCAGCTTTTGGGTGAATTCAGCAAACCCGTAGCCACCCGGCTGAGTCATCACAACCGATGGGTGAAACGCTAGGCGATGCCAATAGTGGCTAATATTGGCAACCCCGACACTGTTTGGCATCATTTCGAACATCTGCTGGTCGTTCATTGAATCACCCACATAGCAGGCGCGTGTAGCAATCTCTTGGCGAGACAAGCCTTTCTCAGTCAGAAAGGCGATGGCGGTAGCCTTTTTCGAGTGCTCGCCATACCAAGCGTTAATATGAATCGAGCTGGCAGTGGCGTGAGCGCCGAGAGAATGAATCTTAGCGACAATGTCTTCGATAACAGCCTCATCGACGCGCGGACGGTTCTGGCCAATATCAATCGCCACTTCACACAACCGATAGGATTGATCCAGCGTCAGTGACAGATCGGGATAGTCACGCAGTATGGCCTCAACCTGCGCTTTTAGCTTGGTTTGGTATTGGCGAATCGATTCAAGCGGAACATCGGCGCGCAGACTCAGATAGCCATTCTTCTTTTCCATAATAAACGCGCCGTTTTCACCTAAGACGGCATCGACCGGCCAGAGCTGGGCAATATGGTCGCACCAACCGGCGCAAGCGCCAGTGACAGCGACCACTTTTTTGCCGGAGTCTCGCAATCTTTGTAGCGCGATTAAGGACTCTGGTGGCAAACGCCCTTGCCAAGTCAGGGTGTCATCGACATCCGTCAGAACCCAGTCGACCTGTTGCCAGTTTGGATTTAATTCATGGGTGATCGAATTCATTGCTACACCTCAACATCATTTCACTACAGAGTACCAAAGCCTATCCAGCTCCGTCACCATCATGCTGTGAATAGTTTGATGATTGATAGACGCCAATTTTGCACTAGGCCTCACAATAGTTAGCTAACAGCCAACCATGATGCGTTTTTTTCGCTACATTAGAGCCCAAAGCATAATTAATGGTAAAACCAACTTATGGTTGTTGAGTTTGCCCAGCAAAATTGAGAGTACCCTATGATCACAGGCCATCGTGGTGCGGCGTCGTTAGCACCAGAGAACACTTTGGTAAGTATTGAGTACGCCGCCAAGTCAGGTGCGTTATGGGTAGAAATCGACACCCAACTGAGTGCCGACAACATTCCGGTTATCATTCACGATCAGACCGTTGATCGCTGTACCAATGGCAAAGGTAAGGTGTCACAGCTCGATGCCAAGGCGCTTAAAACACTTGATGCTGGCAGCTGGTTTGGCCCACAGTTTGCGGGCATAGCCATTCCAACACTCGAAGAGGCATTAGACAAATGTGCCGAACTCGGGCTAACACTCAATCTTGAGTTGAAAACCTACAATGACAAAACCATGGACACCTTAGTTGAGCAAGTGGTTAAGGTGGTCAAGCAGAAAAACTACCCCTTGGACAAACTGCTTTTATCTAGCTTCAGCAAAGAGGCACTGGCGATTTGCCAAGCGCACATCCCACAGGTAAGGCGCGGATTCATCTGCGAAGTGTGGAATGATTTTAGCCTAACGTCGTTGCAAGACTTGGGTTTGTTCAGCATCCATATCGATCACCACATTTTGGATGCCAAGATAGCCAAGTCGATTAAAAATGCTGGCTTGGGATTACATATCTGGACTTTGAACGCACCCGAACAAGCACAAGCCTTTTACGACTTGGGGGTGGATTACATCATCACAGATAAGCCAAACCAGTTCTCGTCGCAATCAGAGCAATGAGCTAACGCTAACCCGCTCCTCACCATGGAGCACTAGGTTAACAACGATCCACTGGCGGGTTGGCTGCCATGCTCTATAGAACGACCACTCTCTATAATACTTAGTCAACAAAAAATACACGGCCTTAGTGAGAGGTTGTGCGAAAAATATCAACTTCAGTGATTTTAACTATCAAAAAAGGCATTTTCACTAGGCAATTAATTGGATATGTGCGTCATTAGTTTTATATCATAGACACTCGATTATCACTAGGTAAGGGTTGACTATGGGCGTCACTGTTTGCGCAAATGGGCTCAGTGTTATACACAAAGGATCGGGCGGCGAAGCCAATGCAACACTGCCGGATGTGTGTTTAACAACGGTAGGCAATGCCGTTGTTCCTATTCCTTATGGCAACAACGCAAAATCGTCGGATCTGGTTGATGGCACCACAACTGTCACCATGGACGGCGGTAACAGCGTTGCGATTAAGGGCAGTAAATTTTCAAAAAGCACAGGCGATGCTGGTGGCGACAAGAAAGGCGTCGCATCTGGCACCATTGAAGCCGAAGCCGAGTTTATTTCTGCCTCACCAACGGTGAGCATGGAAGGCAAAGGCGTTTGTCGTCTGAGTGACCAGATGACCATGAACAAAGCCAACACCATGTGCCTTGGCGGAGCACAAAACCCGTCGGTCACGGTTACGGAAGATCAAGAAGGCACCTACACGGTCGATTTGGCCCTGTCGTATGCCGATGGTGATCCAGTTCAAGGCGCCAGTTACACGCTGGTGGATTCAACGGGCGCAAACTTTACCGGTAACCTTGACAACAAAGGCAAGGCAGCTGTGAGTGGCGTTGCACCGGGTGAGTTTGAGGTGGAATACGGCGAAGATACTCGCGAGTTCACCCCAAATATGCCCACCAAAGCCAACCCAAGATTCAACCCGATGACAGAGCCAAGCCAATTGGTCGACAATGCCAAGCAAGGCGAGTTGGGCTTTTGGGAAAACGCTTGGCGCAAAACCTCGGGTGTTGCCAGCTGGGTATGGGGGGTGATCCTCGGTGACTTCAACAACAATGCCACCGTTGAGCAGATCATCGCCAACACCGCCATTACCATGATACCTGTGGTCGACCAAGTCGCCGATTTGCGTGACCTCGCTGCCAACATACTCAAACTCCTCGATGAAGACGCGAGAGAAGAGCCCGAAAACTGGCTAATGTTGACCCTCACCCTGATTGGCTGTATCCCATTGTTTGGCAGCGCCATGAAAGGCACCTGTAAAGTGGTATTAAAGCTGGGTAAAGAGACACCCAAAGACGATTTACTCGCTATTATGCGTGCCCTTGGCAAAGGCGACCCAGAAAAGTTTCTGCGTGAGCTTGACTGGAGCAGCTACGCCAAACAATGTACAGAAATCTTGTCAGATGTGATCAAACCTTGCCGAGAAATTGGCCTGGAGCTGGCTTCATCGGCCAACCGCATTGGCGCCGATACACTGGGTGAGTATTTCCTCGATCTGGTTAGCGAGTTAAAAACCCTGGAAAAACTAGCGGCTGACAATATCGCCAAAGCCACCGATAGCTTTGACCACTTATTCCAATCGGTGTTGGGCAAGGCTGATGATGTGTTCCCCGCCAAAACTTACCACAGCGGTGGTAAAGGCACATCACAAAGCGGCAATAAAACCACCAAAGCCAATGAAAAGAAAAAGGGCACGCGTAAATGTAGGATCTGCAACCGTGTTGTTCAGGAAAAGGGCAAAAAAACCGCCAAGAAACAAGATGGCAACTGTGTAGGACATAAGGTGATCTAATGGCAACAGGACGTATTCCGGCTCCTAAAGGGGGCGTAGGCACGTGGCAAAAATATCTCAAATGGTTAGAAGATAAAAACAGCAAACCTGGCCAGTTTAGCGGAGACACTAGGGAATTTGAGGGTAGCACTGACAGAGGTAGTGGTAGTGATACTTTAAACGCTTGCATTGCTGCAATACCACCTTTGAAAGAACTCGTTAAAGAAGTCGGTATGGTCAAGGCAAAGGAGGAGTGGATAATCCACCATCCTTGGGCCACTGAGCAAGAAATTAGCAATCCGTTTTATACAAAATTTGCTTTGCTAACCCCACACCATTTAATTTCATGCTGCGTGACCGAAGCCCTAACCAGACATTTTACTGACGTGATTGAGAATGATATCGGTTACAACGTCAACAGCCCACATAATCTGCTGATTTTACCTAACAGTACTGTTGTGGCTTGTTATCTTGGTGTGCCGCTCCATGAAGGTGGACATAAGTACGAACTTTCGGCACCTGCACTTGCTTCAACTCAGAGTATCTTGGCCAGACAAATTGGTAAGGAAAAAGTTTGGGGGAAATTTGACGACAAGAAAGCAGGCTACCATGCCAAAGTGTTAAAATTGGTGCATCAAGTGATCGTTAAACACTTTAAATGCAAAAAAGACCTAGATCACAATAAGTTTATTGCTGATATGAATGCAGTCTCAAAAAAAATCCTTAAAAAGCTTGCCAAGTTTCACTGGTTGCTACACAAACATGGTGCTGACTATAAACCTGGAAAAGGTAATCTTGCAGGGTGCTGCAATACGCGGTTAATTACCTCTTATATCCATGGTGAGGGCATTGTCGATGATGAGGGCACCACAAAAGCCAGCGGCCGTGAAAGTGCCAAAGGTACATTACAAACTGAACCCTGCGCCTCTAAGCGAGAGCATAAAGATGATTTACAATACTTTTTGCACATTGAGGAAGGTAGGAAAAAGTTACGTAGGATGGGGATGAAAGTCGCCACTGAAGTCGAGTGGATCATGTCCGCAAGCACCTCAGAAACATCAGCCACCCAAGATAATAAACAAACCGAGACCGCTTAACCATGACCAGCCCCCAAGTGTATTTTTTAAATGAAAACTACAACAAGTTAACGGATTTACTGGTGCCTGAGCATGATCTCGCCCAGCTATTTATTAGCCAAACTGAGCTGTCTACCGCCCGCCCTTTGTCCTACAGAAGCCTAGAAGTACCCTCTATATTCCGTAAAAAACTTTACGATGGTGATGGCCTGTTTGTCGATGATGAGATTTACCAAATCCTTGCCAGCAGCGGCGCTCGTGGCCTGTATATAGTGCCAGTGCAGATTCGCTTTAGTGACGATATCACCTTTGACTATTACCGTGTTGATACGCGCCAAGAATTTGATCTGATCGACCTCGCCAAATCTTCCGTTGATGAAGACGGTGACCTAGAGGAAGTCGTACTTGATACCACGCCCCTCACCCAACAGGCCGAGGCCGATTTTACCTTGTTTCGCTTAAACGGCCTCGACGCTATTCAGTATATGGTCAGCGAGGGTTTGCGTGATAAACTGGCGTCTTTTCATGATGATATTGTGCTTAGCAGCGAACAGGACTATGAACTACTATGGTGATTGACGGTTATTTTAAACTCGATGCGGCGAGTTATTTGCAGTGCCCGGTAAAGGAACACTTGGGGCATAAGGTAATTGGCGTTGAACCCGACTTAGCGTTTGACCTAACCTTAGCTCCACCTCGAATATTTATCCGTAATGAGCTGGTGGACCTGCTGGGTGAGCTTACGCCTAAACTGATTCAGGGCGCTTACCTTAACCCAAACAATACTCATGCTTATCAAAACTTTAGCGTGATCACCGCAGACCACTTTAGCCTGCCTAAAGTGGAGGCCGACGATGACTTGCCCGCGGTATTTTACTACCAGCAAGCTCTTTACCTTTCACAGGCCCTGCTGGACGAGATGACGCGCAATAAAAAACTTAAAGATATTGAATACAGAGTGTAACAATGACTGAACCGACCATGGAGCGTATCAACCAATACCTAGCCCAAGCCAACTTTTCAGCGGTGGCAAAAATTAAGTCTTACTTCCAGATATGGGAAGTGATAGATGCCATTCTTAAAGATAGCAACTTTAGTGAAGAAACCAATTTTGAACGAATCCGAGTATTACTTAGGGCTGGTATCTTAACCGAGCTCAATGTTCTGGAATACTATAATAGTGATGTCGAAGATATGGACTTATCTTATGAACACTGCCCATTGATCAAAATACTTTCACCATTAGAGCGCGATGGGACTTTATATCTATCCGGCTCGGAAACTATTTACCAGCTTGGCCAAGATTTTTATTTGGATTATATAAAAAATATAATTTTACTCGGCGGAAGAGTGGATCATGATGGCTTGCTGTACTGGGTCTTTGACGGCAGAAGTGAGTTTGAAATGTTCAACTACTTAATGGATAACTTCCATATAAAACCAGAGGCCATTAACTTTTCTGCGGGAGAAATAATACGTAATAATTATTGGAAAAAGCATAATTCAGAAGAAAAAGGCAGGGCTGCATTTAAAAAGTTAATTGAAAAAGGCATCGATATTAATCTGCCTTTCAATAATGGCAATGACTTTAATTCTTTCTTGGGGCTCGTGTTTTGCCTTGAGCCTATTGTGTTTGAGCAGTATTTATTACAAAAACCCAGCCAACACATTATCGCTGATTTACCATGGGGGTTTGCGATTGAGAATGAATACTTTCATGATAAGCAATTGCAATTGGTTAAAAAATTGAACGAGTTGGGCTATCAGCTGCCTCTGGATGAGATCATCGAGTTATTGGAAGAAGAAGAATTGTACGATTACGCCAAAGCCCTTGCCTACTAAGCTGACGCTCGCCCCTAAGCGTATTCTGCTTAGGGGCTTATATTTCCCTTCATGCATCTTAGTGATTAAACACCCTTAAAATGCTGATAGGTGGTAAAGAGAAGAGATCAAATTGACCAAGGCCTAATCTTAAACCAAGTTTGTAAGCTTACATTGACGAAACTTTATGGCATTACTGGGTTATGTTATTGAACTCCAGCTTGATTTGACAACGCTTAATCAAAAAAACTAAGGAAATAACCATGGACACTACCCACGAGACAGCAGAGATAGAGCAAATTTTAATCAGGCTCAAACTGAACGACGCCGCGTTGAGTGAGATTGAAAACCAAACCCCTGAACTTTGCAATGTCGCGATTCAAGCTCACCCTGAAGCACTCCAGTATGTACAAAACCAAACCCCTGAACTTTGTCTTACAGCGGTCAAGCTAAGTGGATGGGCACTACCCCATGTAAAAGAGCAAACCGCAGAGATTTGCCTTGAGGCGGTTAAGCAAACCGGTTACGTATTACGCTTTGTAAAACAACAAACCCCAGAGATTTGTTTGGCTGCCATTCAACACAGTGGTTTAGCGATCCAACAGGTAAAGGAGCAGACACCGGAGCTTTGTTTGGCAGCGGTAAAGCAAAATGGTAACGCATTACGCTTTGTAAAACAGCAGACCCCTGAGATATGTGCGATTGCGGTTACCCAGAACGGCTACGCATTAGAATATGTTAAAGAGCAGACCCCTGAGCTGTGTCTTGCTGCGGTAACGCAAGATGGCAATATATTAGAGCATGTAAAACAGCAGACACCGGAACTTTGCCTTGCTGCGGTAAGGCAAAATGGCAACGCACTTCGCTATGTCAAAGAGCAGAGCGCTGAGATTTGCCGTGAAGCGGTAAAACAAAATGGCCGCGTATTATCAATGGTACAAGATCAAACCCATGAGATCTGTCTTGAGGCGGCAAAGAATTGTGGTTCTGTATTACAGGAAATTGAACAGCAAACTCCTGAAATTTGTCTTGCAGCGGTAACGCAGAACGGTATGGTATTAAATTATGTAAAAGAGCAAACCCCTGAGATTTGTCTCGCAGCGGTAAAACAAAATGGCTACGCACTACGCCATGTAAAACAACAAACGCCCGAGATTTGTTTGGCAGCGGTAAAGCAAAATAGCTACGTATTGGAGTATGTAAAAGAGCAAACCCCTGAGATTCTTTTAGCTGCGGGCAAGTAGGGTAGAAAGCTCACGGCTCTACAAAAAAACAGGGCGTTTAGTAGTTTGAGCGTGATAGTTTTTTTACATGTCTTGCACACTGGCTAAACGCCCTTAAAAATCTATGACTTATCGAGATAAATAAGCGGTGAACCCAAGCTGCTAGTAACTTGATTTTATCGCTCTTATGGTTGGCTGGACGAGATGACGCGCAATAAAAAACTTAAAGATATTGAATACAGAGTGTAACCATGACTGAGCCAACCATCGAACAGGTAAACCAGATTTTAACCCAGGCTAACCTTGCGTCAGTGACATTGACTACTCCGTCTTTCAAGTTATCGAAGGTTATCAACTCAATTATTAAAGACAGTAGCTTGAGCGAAGAAACTAACTTTGAACGGATCCGAGTCCTCCTTAAAGCCAGTATTTTAACAGAACGTGATGTTTTGGAACTGTATAATAATAAAGTCGAACATATGGACTTATCTTATGAACACTGTCCACTGGTCAAAATACTGGCACCATTAGAACGAGATGGAACCTTATATTTATCTGACTCTGAAGCTATTTACGAGCTCAGTTGGGATCTGTATCTGGATTATATAAAAAGTATTGTCATGCTCGGGGGAAGAGTAGACTATGATGGATTATTGTGTTGGTTGTTTGATGATAGATACGAAGTTGAGATGTTTAATTACTTAATGGACAATTTCAATATTAAAAAAGAGACAATAAACTATGTTGCAGCACAATTATTATACAATCAATACTGTAGCGATGAAGAGCCAGATGAGGAAGATAGGGCTCTGTTTAACCGGTTAATTGAAAAAGGTATTGATATTAATCTACCTTTCGATGAAAACTCTCATATGTCTGCATTTCATTCATTTCTTGGTGCTGCTTTATTTTGTTCACCTGATCTTTTTGAGCAATATTTATTACAGAGACCCAGCCAAGAGATTATTGAAAACTTACCTTGGTCATACCCTATTAGCGAAGCTGCTTTCACTGACAAACACTTACATTTAATAAATAAACTTATCGAGCTTGGTTATCATGTGCCTGTAGATGAAATAATTTCGGAACTAGAAGAATACGAATATTTTGATTACGCCAAAGCCCTTGCTCTTTAAGTTGACTCTGCCTCTAAGCTTATTCTGCTTAGGGGCTTATATTTTCCTCAATATACTCCAGCAATAAAATACCCTTCGTAGTTTGAGATTTGGTATGTCAACTGGTAGCTTTGTTGATACTTCCCTCTTAATTATTTGTTTTAGTGAATAATTTATTAGTGAGAAACCCTGTTGGTTTTGTATTGTGGTGGCAGGATAAGTAATCAATAGCAGCGTATAGATACCTTATCCGCGATATTTTACTACCAGCAAGATCTTTACCTTTCACTGGCCCTGCTGGACGAGATGACGCGCATGATAAAACTTAGGGATATTGAATACAGAGTGTAACAATGACTGAACCGACAATAGAACGCATCAACCAATGCCTAACCCAAGCCGACTTTGCAGCGGTGGCAAGAATTACGTCTTACTACCAGATATGGGAAGTGATAGATGCCATTCTTGAAGATAGCAACTTTAGTGAAGAAACCAATTTTGAACGAATCCGAGTATTACTTAGAGCTGGTATTTTAACCGATCTAAACATTCTGGAATTTTATAATAGTCATGTCGAAGATATGAACTTATCTTATGAACATTGTCCACTGGTCAAAATACTGGCGCCATTAGAGCGTGATGGCACCTTATATTTTTCTGGGTGTGACAGTTTTTACGAAGACCTATGTTATGATCTTTATTTAGATTATATAAAAAGTATTGTCCGACTCGGGGGCAAAGTAGACTGTGATGGTATGTTACGTTGGGTATTTAATGAGCACCGACGCGAGTTTTATTTGTTTAACTACCTTCTGAATAACTTCACTGTTAAACCAGAGACAATAAACTCTGTTGCAGGGGCAATCATACTCAATAATTATTGGCAAAATGGTTCTTCAGAAGAACAAAGGGAAGCCAAAGCAGCATTTGAAAAATTAATTGAAAAAGGAATTGATATTAATCTGACCATTGAGGAAGATGATTGGCACTCACAGTTTAACTCTTTCTTGGGAATTGCTTTTTGCTATGACCCGGATCTCTTTGAGCAGTATTTATTACAGAAACCCAGCCAACAAATTATTGCAAATTTACCATGGGATTTTTCTATTAAAGAAGAATTTTTCGATGATAAACAAGTACGTTTGGTTCAAAAACTGATTGAGTTGGGCTACCAGCTTCCTCTGGATGAGATCATCGAGTTATTGGAAGAACAAGAGCTGGACGATTACGCTAAAGCCCTTGCTCCCCCTTGTCCCTAAGCTAGCCCTGATGACGGCCTGCCACCAACACATCTCAGTGATAAACGCCCTCTGGTTCTGATAGGGCGAGTTTGTGCGAGTGCGTTTGCTAAAGGCGGGTAGGTTTGGAGCGGGTGGCACGGTTTTAATGACCCAGTGATTGGTTGTGGTGCAGGCGAGATGATGGTTTGTATCAGTAGAACCGCCGTCACCTTCAAATAAGGCTATTCAGCCGGGCACTTTTACGATGTAATGAGCGCCAATCGATGATTTAGGAATACAACAGATGAAAATTTGGGTTGATGCAGATGCGTGTCCAGTGGTGATCAGAGACATTCTTTTTAGGGCTTCTGAGCGAACTGGTGTGGAAGTCACCTTGGTGGCGAATCAGTTTATCCGCACCCCTGCTTCTCCAAAAGTGACCATGCTTCAGGTTCAGGCTGGTTTTGATGTGGCAGACAATGAGATTGTCCAACGTTGTGAGGCGGGCGATTTAGTCATCACCAGTGATATCCCACTGGCCGATGAGATCATTACCAAAGGCGGCCATGTGTTGAGCTCTCGAGGTGAGCAGTTTACGAAAGAGAACATAAAATCTCGTCTTAATATTCGTGATTTTATGGAAACCATGCGCAGTAGCGGTGTACAAACAGGGGGGCCAGCGCCCTTGAACCAAGCCGATCGACAGCAATTTGCTAACCACTTGGACAAATGGCTAGTACAGTGGCAAAGGGCACAAAAGTAGGAGTAGGGCATGTCCTTGGTTAACCAACTATCACTGTTTATTGATGTTGTGCAGCAAGGGTCTTTCACCAAAGCGGCCACCTTGCACAACATGGATAATTCGTCATTATCGAAACAGATCAAAAAACTGGAATCTGAGCTCGGTGTCCAGCTGCTCAATCGCTCTACTCGTTCCTTTTCCTTAACACCAGCGGGTGAAGAGATTTTGGAACAAGCCCACAGTCTGGTGGACACACTCGGGCATGTTCATTCGATTGCCGATTCTTATCAGGCAAGACCAAAAGGGCGAATACGCATCACAGCGCCCTTACATATTGGTCAACATTACCTTCAGCCTGTGATTACGCAATTTATGCGCAGCTACCCTGAGGTTGAAATTAACCTGCAAATGGATGATAAGCGCTCCGACATCATTTCTGATCATTTTGATGTTGCGTTTCGCCTTGGTCGGCTGGAAGATTCGAGTTTGATTGCGAGGAAAATCGCCGATATCAGACCGATAATTTTGGCGTCTGAACGTTTTATTAGGCAGTATGGAGATCCTCAAACCCCCGAGGAGTTAATGAGCTTACCTTCGGTGGTCTACAGCAATGGACCACTCACCGTGGATACGGCTCGTATTAGTGAAACACCAGAGAGTAGTCGCTTCATTAATCACAAAATGACAGGGAAATATAAGGTCAATGATGTGCTGACCTTATTGGCGGCAGTCCAAGATGGATTGGGCTATGCCATGATTTCATCCTCCAATCTCTATTGTCCCGTTGCCGACATCAACCTCAAGCCACTGCTCACTCATTACGGCTTATGCAATCGTGGGCTCGCACTCTACGCCTTGTACCCACATCGCAAGCAAACCGCTTTAGTGAGAGAGTTTATCTCGGCAGTGAAGGCCCATATCGGAACGCCGCCCCTTTGGGAAAAGCACGTCCCCAATTTTTCTCAGCTATACCCAACCCGCTAAATGATGAGTATTGCGTTGTCGCGGGCATGTTTTTACATCATTGGTGTGCCTAGAGGCACAGTGGCGCTAAGTTGGCTGTATCCTGCCAATCAGTTTAGATAAGCATAAAAAAATCGGAAACCGAGACTCGGTTTCCGATTGCGTTGGTGTACAGGCAGTCGTGTTCTGCTCTCAATTCACTTTGCGTTATGATGCTAACGAGTGATTAGGCGTAGCTTAACTTATGGTGTTGCAACTCGGTACGCATGCCCATCAACAAGCTGACACACATGGTGAGTAGAATCACGGTAAATGGTAAGCCAGTTGAGATGGTTCCGGCCTGTAATGCCTGAATCGCCTCTGTACCACCAACCCAAAGCAGCATGGCGGCGATAGCCCCTTCAACTGAGGCCCAGAAGATGCGTTGCGGGATAGGAGCATCGACTTTACCGCCTGCTGTAATGCTGTCGACAACCAAAGAGGCCGAATCAGAAGAAGTGATAAAGAACACCATGATCAGCACAATAGAAATCACAGACAGTAGTGTTCCCATTGGCATAGCATCAAAGGCATAAAACAGAGAGAGCGTAATGTCGGTCAAACCATTCTGACCGAGCTCACCAACTTGGTTGACCACTTGTTCAATGGCCAGGCCACCGAAAGCAGACATCCAAACCACTGTGATAGCGGTAGGAATCAAGATCACCGCTGAAAGGAATTCGCGTACTGTACGACCTTTGGAAATACGAGCGATAAACATACCGACACATGGTGACCAAGATACCCACCAAGCCCAGTAGAATACGGTCCAACCGTGCATCCAAGCTTCGTCTTCGCGTCCATAAGGGTTGCTCAGTGGAAGCATGTTTTCTACATAGCCTGTTAACGTAGTGGGAATCGTACCCAATGCCGTCGCTAGGCCAGCAATGATCACAAACATCAGTAGGGCGAAAGCCACAAGTAGGTTGATGTTACTGAGAACCTTCACGCCACCATCAATGCCGCGCACAACCGACATCACCGCCAGACTGGTAACAAAGGCAATCACACCGAGTTGTAACCCTAGGCCACTATCGATACCAAAGACATGGCTGATACCACTGGCAGCTTGCTGAGCGCCTAGGCCCAATGAGGTGGCAAGACCAAATAGTGTCGCTAGGACAGCAAGGGTATCGATGATATGACCAAACCAGCCCCATGTGCGGTCACCCAAAATTGGATAAAACACGGAGCGAATGGAAAGTGGTAAGCCTTTATTGAATGCAAAGAATGCCATCGCAAGTGCGACTACGGCGTAAATCGCCCATGGGTGAAGGCCCCAGTGGAACATTGTGGCGCCAAGGGCGACTTTAGCTGCTTCTTCAGTGAATGGCTCGACACCAAGTGGTGTTTCAAACCAGCCAGTGAAGTAAGCAACGGGTTCGGCAACGCCCCAGAACATCAGACCGATGCCCATCCCGGCGGCAAACAGCATTGCAATCCACGACAAGTTGGAGTGCTCAGGCTTAGCGTCGACACCGCCGATACGAATTTTACCAAATGGAGATAAAACCAGACCAATACAAAAAATCAGAAACACATTGCCTGACCACATAAACAGCGTATCAAATGACTCAATGATTTGCAGTTTTACGCCATCAAGAGTGGATTTTGCAACGTTAGGGTCGGCGATAAGAAGGGCGATAAGAAAGACAATGATCAGGCCAGCACTGGCACCAAAAACGGGATTATGGACGTCAAAACCCCATTTCTGAACGTTGTCTTGGCCGACGGTATAATCGGTATTTTCAATACTATACCTATCCTTATTACTACTCATTAATCCTCGCTAATTATTTAGAGTTCGAAGTAAATTGTGCGGTGCAGGGTAGCAGAAGGTCAACCAAAACGAAAGTCAGTCAGGGTTTTTAACAATAATTGTATAAATAATGTAAGGAGGATTAGGTAGAGGTCTAATGAAATGTGTCAGTTCTGTAACCTGTGACGTTGATTGCTTTGGTTGGCGAATTGCCACTTTCGCTTCCTTGCTGTGTGAGTGATGGTTGAACGCCACAACGATGTAAATGGTTCTTTTCAGTGAGTGATGTCTATGGGCTAAATCGCGGCTCAATGGCCGCGTTGTGAAAGAGAATGAAACTGTGTCGAGAGGTGGTGGTTTTTGAGGGTACAAATCAGCACGCCTTGCTGAGCGTTGTTGGATGTACCAGCTAATTCTCCTCTCTCATCCCAAACACTGTTTTGGCCGCAAGTTTCCCATCCACCGGTTTTTGATATGTGATTGCAGAGGAGCACGGGTAATCGATGGTGACCAGCAATACCAGACAAAATCTGCCCATCAGCAGTAAAGCCAGAAGGTGAGATCAAAGCACTAACAAGATACAGATCGGCTTGATTGTCGCTTGCGCTCTGAGCGTGCTGAGGTTGAGCAAAATCAGCACACACTGCGAGGGCAATACGTTTATTGTTCAAGGTGAATAAGTAATGGGTATTGCCTGAAGTGCAATACGTATCTTCACCGTCATGTAAGTACTGTTTGGAATAGAATTCAACCTTGCCATCTGGGAAGCAAATTACGGCGGCAATCGTCGGTTTTGAGCTGGGATTTGACAGTGGACAGCCTGCGATGACGGTAATCTTGTGTTCGCTGGCCGCGGCTGAAAGTGATTTAATCGCCGGAGTTGATGAGTCAAAAGCAAGCTCGTCGAGTAGGTCCAGTTCGTACCCTGTTAAAGAAAGTTCAGGAAATACAACGAGATTGGCGCCAAGTTGGGAGGATTGCGCCACGTGCGTAAGGTGATGACGCAAATTGGTTTCAATGTCTCCTCGCTCGACTGGAGCCTGAGCCAAGGCAATGATCAGTGTCTGTTCCATATTCAGTAATCCCTTTCCTTTATTGGTTTCTCATTTGATGGTTTTACAGGGGTTTTTCACAGCGGAAGAAAATAAAATTTGGGTTGGTTTTCAAGCGTTGATATGTGGTTTCACACATGGATTTCACTTTTTCATCCACGCTGCCTTCGGTAATGCGAGCTATTTTTAACCCAGATGCACTAATGGCCTCACTGATTTCCATTAGGGAGCGTCGATAGAAGCTCACTTTGACCGGTTTTCCTACGGTGTTCCACTCTTCTTCAATGTATTCGCATGCAAAGTAATTGCCCGATGCTGAACTCTCAAAGTCCACAAATGGGTGATGGGTTGAAAATACCATGTAACCACCGGGTTTTAGGACTCGATAGACTTCTGCGAAGACGGGAGAAAGATTTTCGATATAGTGCAAAACCAGAGGGCAGACAATGACATCGGCACTGTTCTCGGTTTCGTTGGGAAGTCCAACAGCAAGGTTCTGAATATAAGCGTTCACCCGATCGCCAAGTTTGGATTGTACTAGGTTGATCATGTCTTTAGAGGCATCAACGCAAGTCAGGTGTTTGACTGATTGGCCCAGCAACCACTCAGCATAGACGCCAGAGCCACAGCCCATGTCAATCACAGTCGCATCGGCCAGGTCATCAAGAAGCTCGATGGTGGAAGGACGCTCAAGCAAGGCGTTGTAGATGTTGTTTCTTATCACAGCATCATACTGTTTGGCGTGTTTGGTGTACATTTCAGACATGGTATCGGCCTTTTGTGTGGGCAGTAAGGTTGGTATCAAGGGGCTAGGGTTTGCGCGACAATCTGGCGTGAACACCATTCGAGCTTTCATTGCTCGCACAAGGATTCGATCGCGGCGAGAATCGAGTCAAATTGAATTTTAACAATACACACCTGAGCTTTACTGAATTCATGCGCTTGAATGAGGTCGGTGACATCTGCCAAATTGTATCTTGTAGGCTTGAGGTTGAGTTCAACCTTGTTACCGTGGGCTGTCAGTTCAAAGCACCTCCCTTCAGAATCGATAATCATATCGTCACTGTCGAGTATCAATGACTCTGATTCTCGAGTAAGCCTGTCACGTGAAGCGAGGTAAACCAGTTCGTTATCTCCTGCGAGCTTAAGGAGCGCTGGCCATTGCACCTCATTGTTCTCTTTGTTGACTGTGGTATCTATCAAAGCGATTCCTTAGGTTTTAGGTGAAGAAAACGTGAGCAAGCAGCTATTATATAAGCATTTTCCTTTTTTAATGTGCGATATCAACCATTTAATTTTTGCTGACTTTGAGACCGGGGTGTTGAGCATTGGTCGAGGACAATTCGCTGATTATTAGTCGATATTTTATAATAAAGTTTTGATTTATAAGGTTTATTTTATGAGTTAGAAAATCAGTGACTGCTAATATGGTCATCTATTGCTGTTGGGCACCTCGTGCTATTTAGATAAACGATTTTCATTGCTTATTTTTATCTCTATGATTAATAAGAATTTTTAATAATTAATATCAATTAATTAATAAATCGGCTATTTCCTACAGGAATCATAGTGTTATGCGGATTGAATGATAGTTTGTTAGTGAGATACATTCTCATTGGGATTATTCCCAACCATAAAATATGGAGAATTAAAATTGAAAACTAACAACGTCATTGGCTTAGTGACCCTTTTTGCTGCAACCTGCGTTTCAGCGAATGCTACCCTTACCTTTCCTGATACCCCATCATCGGTTCCAGATGCACCGATTGTGTTTCCCAAATCTCAGCATCCGATCGCGCTCATAGGTGGTTACACTATTGAAGATGGCATTCTGAAATCGAGAACTTACGACTGTGGTATTAACATCAGTGACTTAAACCTTACCGCTAAACTAATATGGGATGGCGTGACACCTAAACTGGCGATTATGGGCGACGATTTAATCATGTGCCGCTCAGGAGTAAACAATCCGTTTGAGCTTGACCTTAATCCCTTCTTTGACAACATTCCTGATCATGTCCTTTCTCGTCTCGAAGTGGCCAATACCGTTGACTTAAATCGCTAATGTATCGGCTAAGTAAAGGCTGAAGTTGTGACCTCTTTGATGTTCAATCATGATTTGGATGTTGTTACGTACGGTCATCTGTAGGGGCTTGTTGACATCAATGAGTTATCCCTAGCAAGTAAAAGCGCCCCACCCAAGTGGTTGAGCGCTTTTTTTGATTGTGCGAGAGTATTATACGCGCTCAGAGGTGACAAACTTTTTGAAGAAATCCGATAGATCAATGGTCGCAAGATCTTTGAACTCACCGGCATCGTAAAAACGACCTTTACAAGTCGGGCAGCTTTCAAACCAAATATGTGGTTGCTTGGGGTCGACGAGTCTTAGCATCTGGTTGTTTGGGCAAATTGGGCAGTCAATACGATCGATGGCGTTGTACGCTTTGCCGATTTCCTCATCGCCGACATCGATGACATCAGCAAGTGGCTTCATCGCCTCGATTTCATGGGCATCTAACCACAGCCCTTTACAGTCAAGACATCTCTCCACATCACCAAGTGGGGTTTGGAGTTGCTCGAAGTTAGAGTCGCATTTTGGGCATTTCATCTTGTTACCTTTTTATCCAATCTGAGTATTGTTGGGTTACTTCTTGTTGTCTTGTTTGCCCGTTAGGTCGCCCTGTGTGATGGAAATACACTATCGACATACATCGCGGGAGTACAAGTGCTTATTGTATAATTCCTAACTATATCAGACAGTAAGTAATCAAACGAGTGGCTGTGCATCAAAATGAGTAATTAAACAATTAAGGGTGCCGAGCCTTTGAGGTCATCTTCCACAGGCACTACTCAAGCTGAGCGAGCGCTTGGTAAGGGTCAACGCCCACTTTCTCATAGGTACCTTCATCAATTTGAATAGTGTGAAACTCCGCTTCACCTTGAGTGTTGATGAAATTGACTTCAAGCCACACGTGACCATATTCGTCGATTAACCAGACTCGCCACAGCAAGTTGGAATCGATGACACCTTGGTATATTTTATAGGTTTCGTATAGGCGATGATTGACGTCCCGAGAAGCACTCTCTAAATCACTCGGTAGCTGAGTGACGTGAACCAGATAATCCAATTCAATCATTATTTTTCCTTACAACTAGACGACATGATATTGATGGTGATTTTATACATTTAACATGTGTATATATACAGTTTTATTTCCAAAGGAGTGGCGCAAAAATCGCTGTGAAGGATGATTTAACGCCATTATAAGCCGTTTTTAGGGGGGAAGGATGTGCGTTACCTTTCGCAGCTCAACAAGGACGCCCCTTGGGTTAAGAGGCGGGTTTACCTCAGCTTTCAGGTGGTTTCAAACAGATCTCCCTGAGCGTCCTCTAAGCCTCTTAGATGATGATAGGCGCCACCTTGCGGAGTTTTATGGGAATCAACGCCATGCCCGTGTTCCAGTACTGTCACCACGGAAAAGCTGGTGATGACAATTTCTCCAACCTGGTCTAACTTGGAGCGAATGTCCATGACACAGCGGATAGAAGAGCCATGCTGGAAGCTGATTTGTTTGCTCAACACATCTTGTTTGAAACTCAGATCTTTCATCGCAAAGCTGATGTTTTGCCCTTGCCAGATGCCTTTCCATCGGTAGTTTCCTTGCCTTAGTACTGGAGAAACGATTTCTATCACGGCATTGTCAATGGTTTGTATCGGCAGCCGATGGGAAGGTAAAACAAATTGTTTGAAAGTGGCCCTGCTGATCTGCGACTCGGGCATGGCATCAGAGCCCGATGCGGTCAGCCCATTAATACCGAGTTTGGTGACTTTAGGGTAAGCGCTGAGAGACTTAAACAGATTCGAGCGGCGGGTGATCACCTTGTAGTTCTCATTCACCACTTCAGCAACCTGTGACACTGTTTTAAGGCTGACACGCTCAGATCTGACCTCCGCTTTTAGCTTCTCAATTCTCAGCTTACGTTCCTCTATGCTTAAACGCAGTTCTTCCTTTTGTAAACGCTCAAGCTCTGAGTCTGATTTAGGAAGCAGAGGGATGGCAATTGAAGCGATGCCTACAATGACTGAAAGTATACCTGCATTGGCGCTGGCCACGCGCCAGATATCACGAAGTCCCCCTTCCTGACGGGCTTCACTTTCTATCTGAATGTGTTCATTGATCGTGGCGGCAATTTCAAAAAGTATGGCGATGACCTCAGCTTCGCACTGATGTCGCACCAGTGCATCCATCGAGTGAGAGTCGTCATTAAAGTAATAGTGGAGTTGAAATTTATTGACTAACACCTGTTTATCCATACAGTATTTTTTAAGTTTCCCATACACAATACGGACAAATTTTTTTATTTCAAATGCAACTGCGTGACTATGTTCAAAGTTTGCAATAATAGAGCAACGTGAGCTTGAATGGCGTTGTGGCTTGCCAGGGTAAAGGCGTTTTAGCGAGTGCCGTGACTGAAACAAAGCCCCATACCATGAGATATAGGGCTTGGCTTACAAAGTTATCATGGCACTTATCTCGACTAGGAGACTTTGTCCAAGTTTGAGGCTGAGGCATCTTCCTCTGCTTGATCGGAGAAAATCTCAGCGACTGCACTTCGTTCTAACTCACCTTGCAGATTACCTTCATCATCGACGACAGGCAGTGAATAGTCGCAAGAGATACTGTCCATCAGCACTTCTTCGATAGCGGCATCTGGAGAAATGGAAGGGACTTCCTCGTAAATTTCTTCGTTAAACTCCTCACTGGAGGTATCTTTTGCTGCATCGAGTAAACCTTCTTTGGTCACAACGCCTTGATAACCCTCTTCGGTCACATGATAGGCGTAATCTTGTTTGATGCCTTTCATTTGTTTGATGGCTTCTTGAATGTTGGTCGCAGAAATACGGTAGGCGGGTGGCTGCATGACGGTTTCAACGGTTAGAGCGCGAGCTCGATTGACGTCTTTGACAAACGCTTCAACGTATTCATCGGCTGGGTGCAGCAGGATTTCATCAGGTGTGCCTTGCTGGACTAGCAGGCCATCTTTCAAAATCGCGATGCGATCGCCGAGGCGAAGTGCTTCGTCGAGGTCGTGGGTAATGAATACGATGGTTTTGTGCAGTTTCTCTTGTAACTCGATCAGTTGATCTTGCATTTCACTGCGGATCAAAGGATCGAGGGCAGAAAACGCCTCGTCCATCAGGAGGATTTCTGCATCAGTGCTGAGGGCTCTTGCTAAACCAACACGCTGCTGCTGACCGCCGGAAAGCTGCGCAGGATATTGGTTTTCGTAACCGTTGAGGCCAACAGTATCTAGCCATTGTTGGGCTTTGTTCTGCCTTTGGGCTTTATCAACCCCTTGAACTTCAAGGCCGTAGGCCACGTTTTCTACCACGGTACGGTGTGGTAACAAGCCAAAGCGCTGAAATACCATCGACATTTTATGGCGACGAAACTCTTCCAGTTGTTTCTGATTGAGTTGCATCACGTCGGTGCCTTCGACCAGAATTTGCCCTTGCGTCGGATCGATAAGGCGATTGAAGTGACGGATCAATGTTGACTTGCCCGAGCCGGAAAGCCCCATAATCACGAAGATTTCGCCTTTGTTTATTTTCAGGTTGATGTCTTTAAGACCGACAGTGTGGCCTGTCTCCGCCAGCACTTGTTCTTTGCTTTCACCAGCTTTCACACGTGCCATTACAGACTCAGGTTTGTGCCCGAAGACTTTATACAAGCCGCTAATTTCAATTAGAGGTTCAGTCATGTTTCATGTCTCCTAGGTGAGCTTGAGTACGTTTTGCGTAGGCCTGTGACGCCCGGTCAAACAAAATTGCCAAGGCAACAATGGCAAAGCCGTTCAGTAGACCTAAAGTAAAGTATTGGTTGGTAATGGACTTGAGAACAGGTTGACCAAGGCCTTTGACACCAATCATCGACGCAATCACGACCATCGATAGTGACATCATGATGGTTTGGTTGATCCCTGCCATGATGGTCGGCATCGCAAGCGGTAATTGAACCCCCCATAACCTCTGTTTTGCGCTGGCACCAAAGGCTGTCGCAGCTTCAAGGACTTCTTTATCAACCAGTCGAATACCGAGGTTAGTCAGGCGGATAACGGGGGGAATGGCGTAAATAACAACCGCAATCAAACCAGGAATTTTACCTATACCCAGCAGCATCACGACAGGGATTAGATAAACGAAGGCGGGCATGGTTTGCATGATGTCCAACATGGGCGTGACAGCGGACTGAATGCGATTCGAGCGTGCCATTGCAATACCAATCGGAATACCCAACGCGATGGAGAGCATGGTGCAAACGGTGATGATGCTCAGAGTACGCATGGTGTCTTCCCACATTCCGAAATAGCCGATCAGGATCAAAGAGACAAAACAGCCCAACGTGAGTTTCCATGAGCGGCTGGCGAGAAAAACGAGACCTGTACAGATAGCAAGTACGATGACCCAAGGTGTTGAAAGAAGCAGCTTTTCAAACCAGATCAAGAAAGACAGGAGTGGGTCAAACAGGGACTCAATGAATTCACCATATTCACGGGAGAATTCGCGGTAGGCGCCATCAAGGCTTTTGCGGATAGCTCTCAAATCAGAGCGTTCCATTTCAGGAAAGCGGTTAAACCAATTTTCTGCAGACATCATTCAATTCCTTTTAAAACCAAAGCCAGACAGAGCTGGCTTTGGAGTACTTCATTGGCGTTTAACATCAGTTAAAGCGCGCTTTTTACTTTGTTTGCAACGTCCTTAGAGACCCACTTGGTCCAGATTTGGGGGTAACCTTCTAAGAAGTGATACATGGTTTCTTCGCCATCGGCTTGATTGTCTTCCATCCATGCGAGCAATTGGTTCATATCTGCGTTGGTGAAACCACGTTTGGTGAAATACTGGTACGCATCTGGCGCTCGGCTAGCAAATGCTTCGGTTGTAATGGTGTGGACTGGTGATGGTGGATACATGGTCGCTTTAGGCGCTTCACAGTCTGCATTCGTGGTACAGGCGATAAACTCTTTTTCATCGACACCACTGCCAAAGTCGACTTTGACCATGTCATATTTGCCCAGAACCGCCGTTGGTGCCCAGTAGTAACCAAACCATGGTTCTTCTCGTTCATAGGCTTTAGCGATGGCGCCTGACAGACCTGCACTTGAGCCCGGATCGACGATCACAAAGCCAGAGTTGTCTAGCTTGAGTGCTTTAAACAAGTTGCCTGCGCTGATTTGACAGTTCCAACCAGCTGGACAGCTGTAGAATGCAGACTTATCTGGGTCTTCAGGGTGCTCAAATAAATTGGCGTGCTTAATCACACCATCAATGGTTTTTATCTCAGGGTATTTTTTGACCAAATAAGATGGAACCCAAAACCCTTCCTCACCGCCATCGACTAAGGAGCGGCCTGCATAGCGGAGTCGTTTCTCTTCTACACCTTTATCGAGCGCATCTTTCAGACTGTTACTCCATAGCTCAGGCGCGACATCCGGCTGACCTTTCTCGATCATCGAGGTGCCAGTGGGCATGGTGTCACCAGGGATGAGCTCGGCTTCACAATCATAGCCATGTTCAAGAATAAAGCGGTCAATATTGGCAATAAGACTGGCTGAATTCCAGTTCATGTCGGCGATAGTGACTTTGCCACATTCATTGGCTGAAGCCTGGGAAATAAAGGCGGCGTTGGCAGCAACTAATGCTAGCGCTGCAGTTGTGTATTTCATTTCGAATTCCTTTCTGATGGATACATGCACAGCGTAGTTAAAAAATGTTTAGAGTTCAAATGATTAATTTATTACTTACAAGAAGTGAGAGGTCGGTTTTTACAGTTATATTACAGTTCTTTAATCAAAAAGGGAGAGATCGAATGGATCTCTCCCTTAGTGTTCTAAATATAAGAGCTCGAATGAATGTTGGGCTAATCCGTTGACCATACGTTTCGTATGTCTGGCCAGCCCCAGTTAGTGAGTTCGACGTCTTTAAGTACGCCGTGGAAGCGCAATGTTTGACGATGATGAAAAAGTGGCGTTAGCCAGTACTGATTGATCAAAGCAGAGGCGATGGGTTCCAGCGCATCCAAGTATTGCTGTAGAGGTGTTTTCGACCTCAGTGTATTGAGTGATTGAGTGAGCCAGTGCTTTGCATCTTCACCGATGCAACTTTGCAGAACAGGATTGTGGTAAAGGCTATTAAACGCCGAAGCGTGTCGGTTATCGTCTAGGTTGATGTTAGTGATGATCATCGATTCGTTGAGCTGCTGATTTTGCGCAAGCTCGTTGAGTTCTCGATAAGAGTAGCTATTCACCTCTACTGTTATGCCCAATTTCGCCAATATTGCTTTGACAGCAAAGGCGCAATTTCTCAGCACCGTATAGTCGTAGACGGCAATATTAAGGTGCTGGGGGAGCGCCACGCTCTCCGCTTCTGGGCGGATGATCGGTTGCCACATTGGTAGCATGTTGTGTGCGATTTCGCAGCCAAACAGCGTCTGACTCGATTTGAGCTGTTCAAAAACACGAGATGAGCTCAGGTGTGAAGACAGGTAGCGCCGCTGAGCATCATTAAGAGTGGTGGAGGCGATCTGGTTAAACAGTATGAACATACAGCCATCTTCAATACGAGATTGCTGTGTATCACTACGTGCAGTGACGTCTACTGCATGAGAGAGGTAGTAGTTACATTCACTGCTTTCCTGAGCGCCGGGCTGGTTTGTCTGAATCTGTTTGTTGGCTAACTCACTTTCATCCAACTTCCAGATCGTGACTTGATCGGTTAATGCTCGGCAACCATAGTAGCGCTCAAATGCGTCGAGACAAAGGCGAGTTTGTGAATGTTCACTTACTTGAAAAGGACCAGAACCAATGACGGCGTAACTGTGGGCATTATTGACTTGGCTGGTTGGCTGAATCGCGTATTTTACACCTGAGATAAGGCCACCAAAGCCTTGATCTGGCTCCGAAAGCTGGAACACGACCTTGTTGGCTAAGGGTGAACTCACACTCACCAAATGAGAGAGCTCACTCTGGTAATTAGCGAGAGTCGACAGCTTGGCAAACAGGCTAACAATACTGTCTGCATCTATTACTGCGCCGTTGTGAAATGTGAGTGCTGGCCTGAGGTAAAACGTCCATTGATAGTGAGTTTTATCGTAATGCCAATGATGCGCGAGTTGAGGCTCTAAGTTGCCTTCTGCGTCACTGCTGACCAAGCAGCAATAAATCTGGCGCAGCAGGTATCGCTCACTGGAACGCTGCAATTGATGAGGCACTAAGCGTTCAAAAGGGCGCTTGTAGGTCAGTTGGATGTGGAGTAAACCTTCTCTGAGAGATGCCCCAGATGTGCTTTGCAGTAAACGCCCAAATGTCGTTTCATCATCATCGAGAATGTTCAGCGCTTTTTCATATTTCCCTTCCAGAATGCGTTTGGCAGCCAGTTGGGATTTCAGCTCATCCAATGGGTGGTTGAGTAGCAAACCAGAACGTTGGTTTCGTCCAACTTTGGGTGACCATTCCAACCACTCTAGCTGCTGCATTTGATTGAGTAAATTACGCGCATGGCGAGGGCTGGTGAATAGCATTTCAGCCACTTTGGGCAGGGCAGTTTTGATCTCTTCTCCAACCCCCAATGGTTCGAGGCGAGCGTAGTAACGTAATAAATTTAAATCTGACAAAAGGGCTCCAGGCGGCAAAAAACAAGCACTACGTAGTGATTTATTTTTCCTAGTTTACGAGATTTTGCCTAGTTATTCTCTGTATGGCTGTATTAATGATGAAAATGGGAACAGAAAATTAAAAATCTCTCGGTTTTTCTGTTCCGATTTAAAGGGAATAATTAACCGGTCAAAACAAACAAGCTGAGAGAAGAAAGATGGACTACAGCAAGCAGAGAAATCTGGTCTCGTACTACCATGAGAGGTTGGAAAAAACGGATTCTTGGTTGGAACGTTCAGCGATTCTGGCTTTGATACAACTTTGCCACTGGTAAGTGGCTAAAGACAGCAGCACTGCCACGCAAACATGCTCCGAACACCCCCAAGAACATGATTGGCAGTGCTGCTCTTTTTATCGCACATTCAGGCCCTAGTTTAGCCAGTGAGGTGTTATTTCTTGGCTAAACCCTTACTGTTTAGGTAGCCCTTGATGTGTGGACGGCTTTCGCCAGCGAGTTTGCCTGTGACTTGCTCAGACCAAGTGCTCTGCTTTTGATTGCTGCTACGACCTGCGTAGTAGGTCTGCATTGTTTCATCGTAGGCGCGAATATCGTCTAAATTAAGAGGCTGATACTCGTTTTCATGCACAATCACGTGTGCAGGTAAACGCGGTTTGATTTCAGGGGTTTGATCTGGATGACCTAAACACAGGCCAAACAAAACCGCACTGTGGACGGGTAGATTTAATAACTGATCAACGTCCTGAGCATTGCTTCTTACGCCGCCAATATAAACACCGCCTAACCCGAGCGACTCCGCTGCCACTAGACAATTTTGCGCCATAATGCCGCAGTCTACTGCGCCGATCAGGGTTAGCTCAGTAAGTTCTGGTTTTACCTGTGGGTTAATCTCAAAATGTCTCTGATAATCGATGCAAAACACAAGGAACTCTGCGGCGCTTTCTACGTAAGGCTGATCGCCAGCTAGATGCGCTAACGCCTTACGCTTTTCTTTATCCGTGACGCGGATGATCGACACCACTTGCAACATGCTGGAAGACGAAGCCGCAAGGCCAGACTGAATAATGGTGTCGAGCTGAGATGAGTCGATAGCCTGATCGGTAAATTTACGGATAGAACGGTGAGACAGGATAGTGTCTATCGTCGGTGTCATGGCTGAGTCCTTTGTTCTTGGTATAAATGACTTGTGCAACATATCGAGTACGTGCGGAAATGTCGAGTCACAGATCACTGAGTTGCCATGTTTCTGTTTCACAGTGATGGTCTGCTTCTATACTGAAATCGAAAATTCACAGAATAAGAAGGACTTATGAAAGAATTAGTCGTGCATGCTGTTACTGTATTTATGGGTTTTTTCGCCATAATGAACCCGATTGCTAACATTCCTATTTTTCTTAGCTTGACCAGCGATGATGATCGACAGACGGTCAAATCGATTGCTTTTCGTTCGGTGCTGTTTGCTTTCGTGATTGTTTCTGTGTTCGCTATTTCAGGAAAACTGATTTTTGACTTGTTTGGTATTACCTTGTACGCGCTGCGCATCACTGGGGGAGTCTTGGTGTTTCTCATTGGTTTTCATATGCTGCAAGGCAATTCCACGCATCATAAAACTAAGCAAAAAGCCTATTCTCCCGAGCAGCAGCAAGCGGCATTGAGTGTTGCGGTTTCTCCCCTTGCGATGCCGATTCTTGCAGGGCCCGGCACGATCGCTACGGCAATGAATTTTGCAACGACAGGTGGCTTTGACCAGACCATCATTACGATCGTTGCGTTCGGGCTATTGTGCATCATCACTTACGTGCTGTTCTTGTTTGGCAGCAAACTGGTCAAAGCCGTTGGTCCTAGTGCACTCAACGTGGTGACGAAAATGATGGGTTTGATTTTAGCGGTTATTGGTACTCAGATGTTGATAGAAGGGTTGGCGGAAGCATATAAAACCGTCTTTGTTTAAGCAGTTTTGAATTGATAAACGTAGGCCATCCTAGTGGATGGCCATTTTTAATCGGTTCAATTTGTGATCAAATACCTGAGGGCGTCAATACGCGTACTGTGACGGAGTCTTGGTCGATATGTTCAAAGACGCGTGGCCGAATTTCGTTGATCCACCACTCGTTGTACGTTTCAGCGTAGATTTTTTTGCGCGATGCTTCATCAGCAAATTCTCGTAACCAGATAAAGTAATCTTCACCGTCTTCGCCTTTGTGAATATAGGTACTGAGTACTTTTATGCCTTTCGAGATCTGATAAGGAAGAATTTCCTCGTGCATCCAGTCTAGCCATTGTTGAGTCATACCAGGTTTGATCTTGTATTCACGAAGTTCAATGAGTTTCAAAGTGTCATCCACAGGATAGATTAAGTGATACTGCTTGTTGTAATCTGATTGAACCACAAACGCAATACCTTGCGTCAGGTGGAACTAGGTCTTGTTATCACGGACCTGCTTTTTAGGACGTGTCCGGTAAGTGATGACGACGGGCCAATCAACGGTATTGTCCACGTAAAATGGAACCATGCTACTCAGATCTTACTCGCTAGCCGATCTCGGTCAGGGTTGAGGCTTGGTTGCAAAGTAAAGGGAGGCTCGACCTCCCCTGAATTACAGTGTTTTGTATAGCTTCACTCTATCACCGCGGTTTGTCCCAGTGATAAAGACCCCAGTGACCTGACTCGCTTGGGTTGCCCTCTCAGGGCGCAAATTTAGCGTGATATCACTAAATTGCTGCGCCGCTGTTTTCTGAGTACCAGTTTGCTCAAGTATGTGGCCTAAGTTGTTTCCGGTCCAGATAGAGGTCGATGTGTTTTCCCAGCTCTTAAGGAGTTCCTTAGTTACCAATTGAGCCGCAACCTTGAGCTTAGGCCCTGAAATGTTGGCGAACTGGAAGTAATCTACACCACTTTTGTTAATGGCTATCGCTTTGTCGTTTTGAACAAATAGGTTCGTGGTCTGGCTAGCGTCAAAGCTAATTTGTTTAGCGATTTCTCGCTGGTTGTTGTCGAGCAAGTAAACGCTGGTAGCGGTAATGACAACGGTGTATGCGCCGTTGGGAGAGGCGTCCATGAACTTAACTTGACCGTCGAGGTTAACGGAACCCAATTGCTGGGTATTGGGCGCTTTGTCTGTCCATATGACTTTGTTTTCCGATGCCAATGCCATCGCTATTTGCCCACCAGTTGTGAAGCTGGCATTTAAAACGTCAGTAACATTCAGTGCGAGTCGTTCGTTTAGTGTCTTAGTTTCAACCAACTTAGGTGCAGACTGACGGTCATCAGAGATAACGAGAATTTCATCGTCATCCTTGGAAAAAACAATTGTTTTCTCTTCAGATTGTAACGTGTATACGATGGGCTCCATACTCAGTGTCGCGGCATTCAAGCGGCGCAACTGATCCCCATCGGCATTCAGTCCATCGTCTAGCTTAGCGATCATGGTTCCTTGTTGGTAAAGGGGGTGGATCCACTCGAAATTATCGTTGTAACAATAAGAAGCCGACAGCGGAATCGTTGGTGGGGCTGGTGGCGGAGTAATGGGTAGATCACTGCCTGAAGCACCTCCATAAGTGTCAATTTTCATTGCCCGTGTTGTTCTGACAGCGACATTGGTGTTCGGGTTGCCGGTTTTATCCTGTAAGCTGGTCAAGAATATGCCGTTGCCCCCTGTCGTATTGCAGACAAAGCTTTGATTTCGAATGCCATTGGGTTCGTATAATTTGTAAGACTGAACACTGTTGAGTGCAGGTATCACTTCCTTGAGTGTGTTTGAGGTATCCTGTTGAAATCCAGGCAATCTGTTTACATTTCCGCCATAGTGATCATGATCGTCGTGTTCATGGTCCTCGTCTTCATGGTCGTCATCATAGGAAGTAATGCTAAGAGAACGAGATGAGGAACCTGCAGTTCCAATCGCCACCGATTGTTTGGTGACCGTATTGAGCTCTCGTACGTTATCCTGTGCATCAACGTAGATTATTCTGCTGTTGGCTGGGTTTAAAGCGATAGATTTCATAGCGCCCAAGCCAGCATCGCTTTGTGACCCATGAATTAACAGTGAACCATCAAAACTGATATGGCGTGATGCTTGGGTGGCCAAGTTGATTGACGAAAGGTCAAGCGTCTTATGTTCAATCATTACATCAAGGGCTTTGGCAATGTTCACCATTGGCGAATTCGCTGAGCCCTGAATTTGGGCTTGTTTCAGTGATGCCATTAGAAGGTTTGTGGCTTGCTGAGGCCCATGACTGATATCCACTGAAGTAAAATCGACACCCACATACTTACCGAGTACCGACTGTAAATAAATTTTTGATTTTTCGACACTTCCACTCGTTGATGGGTTGTACAACATTTCACTGTGGAGCAGAGTTGTGAAGGGAGAAATGATACTTAATTCTGCTGGCGAGGTGAGTATTGCCCCATTGGCGTCGATCATCCTCGCATAGCTGCTTGTCACGGCGACTTGTTTCTCATAATTGCTACAGATGCCATCAAGGTCGGTGTCGGCACAGGGTGTCATATTTTGGTAGCTGTATGTGTTGGCTGTTGCTGCCGGTGATGAACTTCCAGATTCTCCGCCACCACCGCATGCGGATAGAGCTATAGCACTAGACACAGCAAGGGCTGTGCAACATATTTTTGTATTCTCAAGCATGTTAAACCAATAATTTTGTTAATTAATATATAACCTAGCATTTATCCCTATTATTTAATCACCATGTAAAATAAAAGATCAAATGATATTGATAATAAATATCATTTAAATTAGTATCGCCGCCGGAATTTTGATTGGACTTAAAAATTAAAGGAGTATCCAGCGGTGAAAATGCTGACCAAAAAGCTCAGTGTCGGGGCGATGTCTGTTGCACTTTTCGGTTGTGGTGGAGGCAATGAATCTGACCCCAAACTGACTTCAGATGAGGCGCCTGCAACAGGCCACTCTGGCTCAGTATTGTCTGGTGTGGTACTCGATGGTTATCTGTACAAAGCGAATGTTTGCTTGGACAAGAACAACAACGCAGTCTGTGACAGTAGCGATGGTACAACGGTACTGACGGACCAGTCGGGTCAGTACACACTGCCTTTTGAAGGCAATGCTGAAAATTACAACCTGTTGGTGGAAGCCATTGCTAATGTAACGATTGACATGGATTCGCCAAATCAAACGCTCACTCAGGGCTTTACGCTAGAAATCCCATCGTCACAGCCGGGCATTATCAGCCCTATGACGTCTATGGTTGCCAGCTTAGCAAATCGCTCTGGAATCACCTTTGATCTCGCCGCAGAGACTATTGCTAGCGAGCTCAACGTTTCCTCTGATGTGATCAAGTCTGATTACGTAGCACAAGGTTCTCAGGAAAGTCGTGAGATACATATGCTCGCTCGCGGTATTACTCGTGTTTTGCAATCTGCGCAGGCAAGCTCGGTTGAAGGCGGTGTTAGCCAAGAATTGGCGAGAAAAGGCTCGATTCAAAGATTGGCGAATTTAGATGTCGCGCAACTCAAGTTTCGTACCGATCAAATATCCCATGGCGCGGACAATGAGGAAGAATTGTTAGCCCAGATCGATTCTGATTACCGTGAGCACCTTAAAATTAAGCCAGAAGACTTAGATGGCGACAACATTCTGACCAGACCGAGAGCGCCACGCGGCGGGGCCGTCAATGACGCAGCTGACACGTTTGATTGGCAATTTGTGCCGGGTTTTAAAGAGGTTAACGCTTACGAGTTCTCATTAGATAGAGGCCAAAGCTGGCAACCAGCAACGTCAAAGCCGATTAATGTTGGTGCTGCGGCAAGAAGTGTTGGTGATGTTCAGGTACGTACCATGGCAAAGCCAGAGCGTTCTTTGGCATCCGGTATGGCACTGCTATCGACCAAAGCGTTCACTGCGACGCTTGTACCTGCCGCGCCGATATCTTTGACACTCAATGATGCTGACAATAGTTTTGACTGGCAACATTCGGCAGAATTTCAGCTTATCGCTCACTATGAGTACACACTGGATGGTGGCAAAAACTGGCACAATGTAACGAGCAAGCCACAAAACATCGCTGATATTGCGATTCCAGTCGGCGACTTGAAACTTAGAGTTAAATCAGAGCCGAATGCAGGCCGTCCAGCGGGCCATGTGGTGAAATCAGACACTGCGATGACGGTCACTCCTGATAAACCCGTCGCGCCAGTGCTAATCTCTGCCAATGATGATTCCGATATCCTTGCTTGGGAAAATGTGTCTGGCTTTGACCGTGTGACTGATTATCAAATCAATCTCGGCAGTGGTTGGCAAGAAGTGTCAGCCAACCCTTACCAAATTGGCAATGTAGACATTCCAGCTAATACCATTCATGTGAGAGTCAAAGCAAACCCGATCAATGGCCGTGATTCTGGTGAAAGTTTGCTGGTGACGAGCGCATTTAACAAAGTGTTGAATAAACCAATTGCTCCGACGCTTCCCGTCATCAACGATGCTGACAACCTATTCAACTGGACGAGTGTTGACGGCTATCCGAACGCGGATCAATACGAGTATTCCCTTGATAGCGGCATCAGCTATCGTCCTGTGACATCAAAACCTCAGTCTATTCCAGATGAAGCATTTAAAGTGGCACAGGTTTGTGTCCGTATCAAAGCATCAGCCGAGGATGCTGGAGGTGAAAGCCTGTGTTCAGACAAGGTTTTTACTGTCACACCGAGCACGCCTAGCGCGCCGACGAATGGGCTGGTTAATGATGCGTTAAATACCTTCAATTGGGATTGGGTCGCGGGTTTTGATTCCGCTAATGATTATGAATATCGTATCGATGGTGCCGGTTGGAGCACAGTTCAGAACAAACCGCTGCAACTGGAAGACAAAGCGTATGGTGTAAGTAGTGTCGAGGTTCGTGTTAAGTATGACCCCGCCACAGGACGTCTTGCTAGTCCAGCTTTGTCGAACACCAAGGCTCTGACTAAACAACCGGAAGCGCCAGTAGCGCCAACTAGTGTGGTGGTGGATGACACCGCTGATACCTTAGACTGGGCCTTTGTCACTGGCTTTAGCTCATTGTCTGACTATGAGTGGTCAATCAATCAGGGAACGGATTGGACACCAGTGTTAGAAAAGCCAGTAGTGGTTGGCGATGTCGCCAAAAGTATCGGTCAGGTTCAGGTGCGTGTTCGTGCTAATGGTGAAAACGGTATGCTAGCAGGCGCGCACGCCAGCAATGGCATCGCATTTACAGAGCTGCCAAAACTGCCAGCACTGACTGGTGGAAACATCGTTATAGGAAGTGACCAAGCCAACACCAAACACCCTAACTTAATCGCTTGGGACTTTCTCTCTACGACTATTGCCAATAAGACCGTTACGTTTGATCAGCCTGAGTACTATGAGTTTACCGTTGACGAAGGTGCTAGCTGGAAACCTGTCACATCCGTTCCTCAGTTTATTGGTACGCAGGCTTATGCCAAGGATAAGGTCGGCGTGCGTGTTAAAAAGAGTGCATTCCCAGGCTTGGAACACCCGGCGAGTAAGGTTCTTTGGGCATCTAGTTTAGAAGGTAAGTTTGTTGCGATTCAGTATCTTCCGATGGTGTCAATGCTGCAAGTACCAAGCTATGCGGATTACAATGGCTGGGTAGGTAGCAATGTTAAATGTATCGCTGAATATGATACTGAAGGTAAAGGTACTCCTATCTTTTGGTCGAAATCGGCCTCTACCTCGAGTTCAGCTGACGTAATGAGCGTAATATCTGAGCTAAACCATTGCGGTATTGGTCAATGGACTTTACCGACCGCTGAGGAGGTAGCATTACTGTCGAAGAGAAATCGTGATTCTTTGCCTTCAATAGTGCGAGGCCACATGATCAGTGATGCTTCTTCGTTTGTCTGGGCTAACAAATCCGGCGTGCCAGTCACTTATACGAAAGGCATTGAAACAGAGCCTCACGCGTATAGCAACGATGTCTATGCCAAATGGGAAACCATTTCTAGCGATAGGTTACTTGCCGCGTCAATCGCTCAGTTGGATAACGTCGATAAGTTAATCTCTGACCAAAATGTTTTAACGACAGAGTCTGAGAATTTCTTATCCTACTGGCTCACTGCACTCAAGAATCAAACCAAAACGTCTCAAACACTACTCACAGATGTGTCAGATCAGTTGGAGAAGGTGAACAAGGCTGTCATGCCATCCAGTGCTCAGCTCGCACAAATGGAATCTGTGTTGAAAGGTTTTAAACTACAGTCCAATCTGCTTAGGTACAACACGGATACGGCGAGCATTAGTTTTCTTGTCAACGTAAAAAGCCTTGAGACTAAACTCTCTACTGTTCGCCAAAATATAAGTGCTTTAGTCGCGACAAAACAGCTTCTGCAAGCTGCAACACAGATAGCGACACTGCATACTCTGAACAATAAGCTGGTTTCTGAAAAAGATCGTTTATTGGCAGCAAGCCTAGGTAGTGATATTCATTCTTCGTCATTGGCATTGAGCGATTTAGTCGCTCAAATGGAAAGTGAAATCAATTCACTTGAGGTTTTGAAGCAACTATTGGACACGAGTTTAGCGACGCTCCCTGAGCGCTTCAAAACACTGGGTTTGTTAATGACACCACTGACAGAGGAAATTGCTGTCGCAACTTCACTGCAAGATGTGTCGGCTTTGAAAGTGATTATTGTTGACGGATTAAATCGGGCACATGATGCTGGATACGTTGTTAGCCAAGGTGAAGCCACCGTATTGGGTCGGTTTGCCAAGTTGGACTCACTTGGTCGTTTCTTGCCGGCAAGTGCCACATACGCTCAGGGCTGGCGTTGTGTATTGGATGTGAGTTCTGGTGATAAGAAGAGAACATGGACTCTACTCCAAGATGGCCAAATGGGTGGTGTCGACCACGTCTCTTTCAATGCAGCAGGCGCTGACATAAAAACCTTGCTAGGTGCTGGTGGTTACTTAGAAGCGAGAAACGACCGTTCTTTTTGCGGATTCAGTGACTGGCAAGTACCGAGTTTACCTCAGTTAAAAGGATTAGCGACAGCTACCATGCTAGATGGTAAAGAGGCGACTTTAGATCTGGTTGCTTTTCCCCATCATCCTAAGAATCAAGACCAGAAAACGGCCACATTTTACTACTGGTCAGGTGCTGAATACAGTGCTGACAAGCAGATGGCTTATCACTATTCCAGTCAAGCGAGCATAGGTAAGACGGAGAGCTTCTCACACAGCCATTACTCAGACCAAGATGTTACGTTAGCGCGTTTAGTTCGTGAAACGGTTCAACAGGTTAACTGGACCTATCTCGCGCACAATGGTGATGTGGTTCAAAGTAGAGAACAAGCATCATGTGCAAGAAATGAATCTACCGGAGCCGTTTGGCAAATATTTCAAGACGACAACGCTAGTTCGCGCACTGTTAACTATCGAGAGGTAAATGAAGCACTTGCTGCACAACGCTCGTCTCGTGTGTGCGGGTTGAACAATTGGAGGCTTCCATCGCAAGAGGAGTTACTGGGTTTACTACCAGTCGATGCACAGTTGTTCAAATACAATGCGGTGAATAAATTTGGCACAATCAGAAGATATCTGACCAACAGGATAACGGATAAGCAGTATGACTTTATTGATACTGGAACGGGTGAACATGGCGCTGTCAGTAGATCAAGCGTCGTAGATCAAAGCCTTTACCTATACCGATTTATCTCAAAATAATAATAACTTTCAGCCCTTATAGTGGGGCTGAACCTTCGCTTTTTCAGGAGTTTATTCATGTTAAGTAAAAACAAACAAGGCGGCGCTGCCGCTATTGAGTATGCCATTCTGGCTGCTGCAATGTCTGTCGTTTTGCTCTCATTTGTTGGGGGTAGTGATGGCAAGTTGACTAAAGCCATTGTCGGTGCCTATGAAACAGTGATCGAATCACTGGAACAAACGCAGGATTCTGGTAATTAACCCGATAAGGCTGAAGGAGTAATCATGACGGCTAAGCGATTGATGTTGTTGTCTATCTTATTGTCCAGTGTAGGCATAGGATTGTTGCTGCTTGGACAAGACAACTCAGAACATCAGGCGAAAGAGAAACCTGAGCAAGTGTTTCAGCGAGTGCTGGTTTCTGGTCAGGATATCAGTATCGGTGATATCTACACGCCCAATATGTTTCGTTGGCAATCTCTAAGCGAAGAGCAGCTTTCTGAATACATCGATTACGTGACGGAAGATGAAATCACCTCGATTAACTTGGCCAGCGGTATTGCACATATTGCAATCAAACAGGGGCAAGTTATTGCGGCGGCTGATTTGATACCACCACAGGGTGGGGCTTCATTAGCTTTGAAAGTCAGATCTGGGTACAGAGCGGTATCGGTGCCGGTTGATCAGGTGACTGCCAATTCTGGCTTTGTTCAACCGGGCGACAAAGTCGATATTCTATTGTTGGGCTCTAAAGTCAGTGAGTTGAAAAAGTACGACAATGTGGTTGAAGGCCTCTACGTCAGCACAATCGCAACCAATGTCCGTATTCTTGCTTTCAATAATCTTTCATCATCGGAAGGTTTTCAGGAACAGCGACATGACTACGGGGCGAAAATACCGGATAACAGCTCTGTGTCACTGGAAGTGACGCCGGAGCAAGCCACACAAATTGTGCTTGCCAACCAGTTAGGTCGCTTGACCCTTTCATTACGTGGTTCGGGTGAAACTGATGTTTCAATCCCGCCAAGCCACACCATTACAACGACTCAGCTCAATCCGCAAAGTAAATCCGTTGCGCCGGACGTAGACCTGATTCAGTTACGACCAAACAGCGACAAAAACTAATAACTTCAGGACGAAATAATGAACACAATACTGCGCTGGTGGAGCTTGTTGTTGCTTCCCGGTTGGCTTTTTGCGCTTCCAGCATCGGCAAATGCCCTCGAAGTGAACATCAATGAAGCGAAAATGATCCGTCTGTCAGAAAAGGCGAAGTCGATTTTCATTTCTAATACACACATTGCCGACTATCAACCTATGACTAATACCAAAATCATGGTGTTTGGTATGCAGGCGGGGACTGCCACGATCACGGTTCTCAATGAACAGGAGCGAGTGATCTACAGCAACAAAGTCCGCGTGGTCCACGACACGCAAGAACTGGATGAACTCATCAAAGCTCAGTTCCCAGATGCTTCGGTGAATTCTGAGTCATTGGGTGGCAAGCTGTGGCTTAAAGGGTCGGTGCCGACTCCGTCAATGGCGCACAGTATCGTTAATGTGGCGAAAGGGTATTTGTCACCAGTCGTTGCTCCGCAAGAAAGCAATAACGATGACTCTGCAAACAGCAGCAACTCATCAAAGAGCAATTCTGAGAATCAACAAAACGGCAATGGTGATGAGTTGATTAACCAGTTGGTGGTGACGATGCCAACGCAAGTCAACATCCGGATTCGTATTGCAGAAGTCTCGCGCAATGTTTCGAATAAACTCGGCATTAAGTGGGGCTCGCTGGTCACCAATGGTAACACGGTGGAAAACACCGTTGGCAGCTTTCTTTACAATAAACCTTGGGATGTAAGCAGTTGGGGTAAACCTAACTTAAGTGCGCTGGTTGATGCGCTAGCCTCTACTGGTGATATGTCGATTCTAGCGGAGCCAAACCTGACCGCCATGTCTGGTGAAGAAGCCAACTTCCTAGTCGGTGGCGAAGTCCCGATTCCTTTGATTCAAGGTGATACTGCAACGGTTGAGTACAAACCATTTGGTGTCAACTTGAACTTTAAGCCTGTGGTGCTTGGCCCAGATAGAATCAGCTTAAAAGTTGAACCTGAAGTCAGCAGTGTTTCTGTTGATAATCAAACGGTTCTTAACGGTAATGTGCTGCCTTCATTTACGTCACGCAGAGCATCAACAACAATTGAACTGGCTAGCGGGCAGAGCTTTGCTCTTGGCGGTTTACTGCAAAGCAGCGAAATTGAGCAACTGCAAAAACTGCCGGGCATGGGAGATATTCCCATCCTAGGTGGGCTGTTTCGTTCCAATGAATATCAGCGTCGTGAAACTGAACTGATCATTATTGCCACTGCTTATCTGGTCGAACCAACACGCAGCGACAACCTGCCGATCCCTACCGATGCGCTGATTCCACAAAGTGATCTTGAAAGGCTGCTGGCCTTGCCTGATGAGGATTTCGTCGGAACCAGTGGCAAAGCAACTTACACCGACAACCGCAAGCCGCGTTTACTGGGCGACAACGGATTTTATTATTGAGGTGCGCATGAAATTACAATCTTTACTTTTGCCTGTTTTGCTCGTCCTGAGTGGCTGTGCTTCGGATCAAATAGCGCGTCAACCTGCCATTGATGTGGTTTCGGTAACCAATAAGCTTACCCTTGCGGTCGAAAAGCCGTCGCTCACTCCGCAGCAGCAACAGGATATTCGATCCTTCATCGTTCAGCGTGGAAATCCTTATAGTCTCAGAGTGAAATTGGTGAGCTATTCGCCTAAAGGGCGGTCTCAGGTTAAGTCTATTTCAGACCTGTTGCTCGGACAGGGACTTGCTAAGCACCAGATCATCACGGAACGCGCGACCGGCACGCAGTCTGGTGATGTACAGATCGTTGTGGAGTCGTTCCGTGCCAAAGTTCCTGGGTGCGGCACTGATAAAGCACAGCCAGTTATCTTCAACCAATATAAGACGCATCCGGCATACGGGTGCAGCAATGCTGCGGCTTTAGCGCAAATGGTCGCTAATCCGAGAGATTTGGTTGTGGGTGAAAAGCTCGGTCCAACCAATGGTGCAAAAGCCGTTGCAGCGATTGATGCCTATGTCACTCCAGCAAGCAGCAATGAAAGTAGTCAAGATAACAGTTCTGTGATTTCGATTAATACGGGGGGGAATTAATGATGAAAAATCAGAACCTTTCGGTATTGGTGGCAAGCTCTCCGGCACTGGACAGCTATCATTTAAGCCTTGCATTCGCAGAACAAGGGATCACCCAGCTTACCCAGGTTTCTTTAGATCGTGAGCAAATCATTAAGCAGGCATTGATCAATAATCACAGTGTGATTGCGCTGGATGTGATTGGTTTGCCAATCGAAGAAGCTCAGAGTTTAGTGAGTAACCTAGTTCATCGTACAGGTTGCAAGGTAATCGCTATTGGTGATGATGAAAAGATTGCCTACTATCGCAGTTTGCTATCGGTGGGAGCCCTTGAATATTTGGTGAATCCGATTGCACCGGATGCATTGGTTTCTCTCGATTTTGGTCAAGAACACAATGGCAATCAAAGGGGCAAGCGCATCTCTGTGGTGGGGACAAAAGGTGGCGTTGGTACTTCGACCATCGTTGCCAATCTGGCTCGCATGATGAACAGTCGGGGCCAGTCGACAGCGGTAGCAGACCTTGATTTTGCCTCAGGTGATCTGGACTTACATTTCGATGTCCAAGGCAATACCGCACTGGTTGAAATGCTGCAATATCCAGAACGCCTTGAGCCCGTGGTCTTTGAGAGAAGTGGCATTGCGGTTCAGCCAGGTTTAACCTTGTTTACTGGCTATTTGTCTTTGGATACGGACCCGTTTTGGCCAGACAAAAACGCGTTAGAACATTTCAGTAAATACTGTCTGGACCACGCCGATAACCTCATCTTCGACATTCCTTCTTTCTCACTGAGAGATCAAGTGGGCATGAGCGTACTCAAAAGTGCAGATGTACGAGTGATTGTGGTAGAACCCACTTTGCCGTCAATACGTAACGCTGGACAAATCTTTAGCTTGCTTTCTACTGGTGATCCGACAGGCCACGCTAAGGAAAACCTGTTAGTGGTTAACCACACTAAATCGAACAAAGCGTCCTTAATTGCCTTGAATGATGTGCATCGAGCGCTGGGCATTGATATTGATGTTGCAGTCCCTTTTGCACCGAATCACTTCTTAGCGAAAGGCTCTTTGGGGCAGTCTGCCATCAAAGGAAATCGTAAGGTCAGCCGGGCGTTTTATGACTTAGCAGATAAAGTTGAAGGTACCCAGCCATCACGCTCACTTAGATTCTGGAAGCGAGGGGCCTGATGTTCAAGTCGACAAGAACTAAAGAGCCATTAACCGTCACTCAATCACACAGTGCCGTAGCGCCATCATCGGATCCTATTCGTGAACATTATCACCTGATCCACTCTCAGGTGGTAAACGCGATTGAAGCGAGTGTGGTTATCAAGCTCAGTCCTCAGGAATTGGAAGCGAGAATTTTACTGCTGGTAACGGACGTGGTAGCGACTCATCAGCTGCCGCTGGGCAATCGTGAAGTCGCGCTAGTGGTTAAACAACTGGTGGATGAGCTACTGGGTTTGGGGCCTCTACAACCATTGATCGACGACTCTATGGTGAGCGACATCATGGTCAATGGGCCCAATGAGGTTTACATCGAGAAATTGGGTAAGTTGCAAAAGACGCCGGTCGAGTTTCGCAGTGAAGAGCAACTGCTGAATTTAGCTCGTCGAATCGTAAGCAAAGTTGGCCGTCGAATCGATGAAAGTTCACCATTGGTTGATGCGCGATTAGAAGACGGCAGCAGGGTCAATGTCATGATCCCTCCGCTTGCATTGGATGGCACGTGTATTTCCATTCGTAAATTCAATCAGGAAAAACTGTCTCTCAATCAGATGGCGCAAAATGGTGCCATGTCAGACAGCATGGTGCGCCTACTGGATATCATTGTTCGTTGTCGGTTGAACGTTTTGATTGCGGGCGGTACTGGCGCAGGTAAAACGACGCTGCTCAATGCGATGTCATTCAGTATTTCACCTCATGAGCGAATCATCACCATTGAGGACGCTGCGGAGCTTCAACTTCAACAGCCGCATGTCGTTCGAGCTGAAACCAGACCCGCAAACGCAGAAGGGCTGACGGCTGTCAGTCAGCGGGAGCTGGTTAAGAATGCGTTAAGGATGCGCCCCGATCGGATCATACTCGGCGAAGTACGTGGTGATGAAGCCTTTGAAATGATGCAGGCCATGAACACTGGCCATGAAGGTTCTTTGTCGACCTTACATGCTAACTCGTCTTTAGATGCCTTGGTTCGAATTGAAAACATGTTGATGATGGCGCAATCTACCTTGCCATTGTTTGCCTTACGTCGACAGGTTGCTGATACGATTGATGTAGTGGTGCAGGTTGAGAGAATGCGTGATGGCAAGCGTCGGGTTGTTGCCATTACAGAGGTTGTTGGCTTGGAAGGTGAACAGTATGTCACCCATGATCTCTATCGCTTTGAGGTTCAGGGCGAAGATCATCAGGGCCAGCTACTGGGGCAATTTATGAGCGCCAAAAGTTTGCCTGCTTTTGCATCTAAGGCGCAATACTATCAACTTGATAGCCAATTACGGTCGGCTATGGAGCTCGACCTATGATCCTTGCTCTGGTCGCGATATGGTGCCTGACTATAGCGGTTTCTTTTCATTACGTTGGCCAGCGTCTCAATGTGAAGCGACGTTTGTCGAAATATGTCCCGCACACGGACACTAGCCATTTAAGCTCGATTGTTAAATCGCGCCGGTCTGGTGGGACAGTTCGCGAATTCTGGTCTCGTACTGATGCTTTGTTGCCAAGTCAGGACAAGCTCCTGCTTGCTTTGTCAGCATTCGCTTTACCGCTTGGTACGATATTCTGGTTGCAAGCGCTGGCATGGTATTGGCAGGCCGCTGTGGCTTTGGTGTGCTTTGGTCTCTTATTCTGTACGCTTTTTGTTGTACGTCGCAAAAAGCAAATTGAAGAGTTTGATACCAATATCGTTAAGGTATTGGGGCTTGTCAGTCGTGCGGTGTCCGCTGGACTTTCTGTTCCTCAAGCTATCGAACAAGTATCGAATTCGCAAACCGGGTTATTGGGGCGGGAATTTGCGCTTATCACAGACAACTTGGCACTAGGTATTTCACTGCGTCAAACCCTTGATGAAGCCTGTACTCGCCTTCCATACCGTACGTTTCGTTACTTTTCCGTCGCTCTTGTATTGAATCAAAGTAACGGTGGTCAGTTGAGGGAGATCCTCCACAATCTGAGTCGTACCATGCATGACAATCGGGCCATGCTCAAGAAGGTAAAAAGCATGACTGCGGAGCCAAGAATGACGGCAAAGTTTCTTTCCTTACTACCCTTGATGCTGGTGGCTGTAGTGGCATGGATCGATGTTTCACTGTTTGAGTTATTGGTGTATACCGAAAGTGGCCAATCGATTCTGATTTACTGCGCAGCCAGTATTGCATTTGGCGGCTTTATGCTCCATTCGCTGACCAAAAATAGGAAGTTCTCATGATAGTTATGATAGCGACCTTGCTGATTGTGGTGGGCGTCATTAGCTCCGTTATTTGTTTTCAGCTTGCACGTCAGCAAGACGTCATTCATCGCCGCTTGAAGCAGGTCAGTGTTTCGACACTGCACACTCGCTCACTTGGTGAAAAGTGGCGATGGAAGTCTAACCCTGCCCGTCAAAAGCAATTGGCACTCATTGGCTTTGGTCAAAGTCATGCAGAGACCCAGTTTGTATTGATTCGTTTTGCCTTGATGCTTTGTGGCGCAGGTATGTGGCATTTTGCTCGCTCTTTAGGTTGGTCTGCAGCGGATATTGCTCAGGACATAGCAGTGGCTATCGCTTGCGGTATTGCGGTTGATCGACTGCTTGAATGGCGTGTTAACCAGATTCGTCAGGAAATTTCCAAACTGGCACCCGATGCTCTCGACCTGATGGTAGTCTGCGTCGCTTCCGGGCTGACACTGGAAAACACCTTTCGTGTTGTCGGTGAGGAAATGACGTCAGTATCTCCGGCTTTAGCCCGAGAATGGACGCTGACTGCGACGGAGATGTCAGTATTAGATTCTCCGCAGCAAGCTTTGCTCAACCTGGATCAGAGATTGGAATTGCCAGATATCAACAATATGGTTGTGACTATGTCTCAGGCGCTTCAGTTTGGTACGCCTCTGTCACAGGCATTGAGCCTGATTGCGTCCGATAGCCGCCAATACCAGTTGCTCGATCTCGAAGAATGGGTGGGGAAAATTCCAGCCAAAATGTCTTTCCCACTTGTGGTATTCATCATGCTGCCAGTCGTTGTCATGATTGTTGCCCCTGTTGTTCTTAGCCTGTTTAATACTCTGGACACATTATGATCAAACCCTTCATTATTGCCTGCTTCTGTCTTTCGGTTCTTGGTTGTCAGTCTACCGATAATCAGGTTGAGAAATCTGACTTTCAATTGGCGCAAACCGCCCTGACAAACGGTCATGCTGATAATGCGCTCAGTATTTACAAGAAGAAGCTGGAGAATAATCCAGACGATCCTCAGCTTTTATTTCTGGCGGGCAGCGCCAGCAATCAAGCCGCGCGTTACGATGAGGCTTTGCATTACCTCACTAAGGGTAACTCACTGAATCCTTCCCCTGAGTTTGAACGTGAATTGGGGCGTGCGCATTTAGCCTTAGGCAATGTTCGTTTAGCGACAGATTCACTGCGCAGAGCAGTGGAAGAAAATGATAAAGACGAAGTGGCGCTGAACAGTCTCGGTGTGAGCTACTCATTGCAAAAAAACTATCGAGAAGCTCGTGAGGCATTTCAGCAGGCGATTAACATCAGGCCGGACAGTCTAGAGTACCGAAACAACCTCGCACTAAGCTGGATGCTCGATGGTCAACCAGAGCAAAGTATTCGGATTCTTTACCCTATTTACCAACGTGGAGAAGCGACCACTAAATTACGGCTTAATTTGGCATTATCTTATGCATTGCAAGGTGAGGTCGATGCGGCGCGAATGATCGCAATGGGCGATCTGACCAAAGCGGAGTTAGAGAACAACTTAGCGTATTACCAGCATCTTGCTGAGCAGGGAGCTGGCACATGGCGATGAAACGTCATTCTGGGAGCCAGACGATAGAGTTTGCCATGGTCATTGTTCCACTGATGATTGTGCTGTTGGCGACATTTGAATTCGTTCGTTTGATGTGGGTCACCATGATCTTTGAATCTGCCGTCAATGCTGCGGTGAGGGAGATCAGAACGCTGCCACCTTCGACGATGTTAGATAATCAAATCCGCGATCGCATCGCGTCGTTTCCGTTGCTCGATCTGGAGAAGATTGACATTGATCCTCCGCGTTATAGCGATAGCGTCCAGTCTTTAGCTGTGGGGAGAAAGGTCACGCCTTTAAGTGCAGTGATGACTGAGTATCAAATCCATTACCGATTTAGCTTTTTATTGGTGCCAGCCCTATCTGAAAAGTTTCCTTCGGTGGCGTCTTTAAGTCGAACCGTATTGGTGAGTCACGATGCGTAGTGTTTCAAAGCAGAATGGCGCAGCCGTGATTGAATTTCCGTTTGTTGTGCTTGGTATATTGACCATTGTTTTGGGGTTGTTTGCGGTGTACAAACTGCTCTACCTCCAGAGTCGTATTGACAACACCACATATTCGATGGCGAGCGCTGCTGCAAGAGCCTTAGTGCCGCAAGGTAGCGCCAAATCCTATGACGATGCGAGTGCTAATCAGTTGTTGAGTGTCGCACAACGCGCTTTACCCTCAGGCTTTGAAGCAGAACGTATCGGGCTTGTGCTTGAAATTCGAACCGTGACGGCTGGGCGAACAGAGCTCATCACCCAAAAAGTAGGCAGTGATTGCGAAGTGGAACAAACGATAGATTCTCTGTCTTTATTCGCCCCAATCAGCCGAAGCTCGGTCGCCTCGTTACATGGCAAAACGGCGAACCTGTATCAAGTCACACTGTGTGTCTCTGAGCCGCTGGAGTCGGATAGTGCCATTTTCCACTGGCTGCCGTTACCGCTTCCAAAGTCGATGCGCAGTCAAGCTGTCATTATTGGGAGGCGCTACAGTGCTTAAGCCACAAACAGGTTCCGTCTCCTTAGCCTTTCTCGCCCTGCTGATTCCTTTGGTGGTGTTGTCTGCCGCGACCATCATGATTGGTTTTCAGGTCCAGCTAAGCAGTCGTGCAATGCAAGCCGTGGATGCGGCCTCTTTGGCGTGCGCCTTTTCTGATTACTCAGATCCGAGCGTTAATCAGGCGTATTTAGACTATTACCAGCCCAACGTAAAACTGGTGAAAAGCGAAATATTCAGTACTTCTGGTTGTGAGATCAATATGGGGTATTCGTTGACGGGGCTTTTTTCATCATTGAAGTTTGCTCAGGCTTCGTATTCTGCGCAGTCAAATTCCGTTGCGCAGGCGAATGTTAATCAGTCATCCAGTGTGACTCCCACCGAAATGACCCTAGTGTTGGATATTTCCAGTTCCATGACGGGCTCAATCGAGTCGTTGAAGCGTATTCTTATCCGAGCAATTGAGCGTATTGAGCGAGACAATGTACAAATCGATGGAAGGCGAGCAATCAGTATTTCTATTGTTCCCTTTTCTGATGGTGTCTCCGCTCGCAACACTGCTTGGCTGGAAGAGAAAGCCGTCTTCTGTATCGATGGGCTAACCAAACAAGCGGGTGGCTCAGTGTTGGTGAATGAAACGGTTCAAAACCTAGATAGAATTCATTCCGAGAAAGCGGTGAGTCATCGTAAGCCGGGTAAGTTTCTTGCGGATTGCAGTGATTCAGCCACTCTTGTCCCGCTTACCGATGATATGAGCGAAGTGAAAACAGCCATCAACGCCCTAACTACGACAGGTGGGACACACTCGTATCAAGGCATCATTTGGGGGGCTCGTCAGCTGATTCCAAGATGGCGCCAAGAGTGGGGATACAACCCTTATTCGCTCACACCCAAGCAAAAGCTGATTCTGATGACAGACGGAGCCGACAGTGGCTATGTACTGGATGACCTGATTGAAGCTGGCCTTTGTGACCGTTTAGCCAATGAATTTGCTATTGAACTCAATTTTATTGGTTTCAATGTACAAGAAAGCCGCTTAGCTCAGTTTCAGAGCTGCATCAACGCCGCAAACACAGAAGGTATCAAGGGGCAGGTTTTCTCTGCAACCAACACCGAGAAACTCGATGAGTACTTTTCAAAGATATTGGAAGTTCAGTATGACACCACGCTTAACTTCGGACAGAAATAAAACCACAAAATTAGGGAGAAAATAATGATTAAACAATTGGTTGTGTTATTCGCTTTATGCACTTCTTTCTCTGCATCTGCGTTTAAAGAAGGGGACACCATCACAGATTCAGCATCAACAGGACTTAAGCTGGATCAAAGCCAGCTAACGATAGTGGATTTCTTTGCAGAGTGGTGTGTTTCATGTCGCCATGAGTTGCCTTTGGTTAATCAGCTCTACAGTGAGCTAGAAGGGACAGGCGTGACGGTTGTCGGTGTAGATGTTGATGAAGAGGTTGAAGTGGGCCTTGAGTTTCAAAAATCGCTGGGTTTGACCTTCCCTGTCATTAACGATCCCAAGCAACAGTTGATCGCCGAGTTTAAGCCGATTGGTATGCCGGCGCTCTACTACATCTATCAGGGGCAAGTGCTGAAAGTTCGGTTTGGTGCCATCAATGATATTCGGACGGTTATTCTGGCGGATCTGGCAGATATGGGAGTTCAACTATGAAGCCAGTTGTTCTCATCGTTACTCTCTGCTTTCCTGCGTTGAGCGTTGCAGCCCCAAAAGTGGATTTAAGTCAGCTAGGGAAAAAGCCTTCTCAAGCTACGGAAACCTCGGTCAGTGGCTCCAGCATTGAAGAAGAGGTGATTTCTGGACAGGTTTACACCAGTGGCAGTTCAGAAATTGGTGCTCGTCGCAACGTTGAATTAGTCAAACCCCAAGCTAAGGATTTAACGTTGGAGAAACCGAAAGCTGTCGTAAATGAAAAATCGGCCCTCGCTTTTGTCGATGAGGCTCTAGGCATTGAGCCAGTTAAACCGTGGGAAAAAGGCACCTTAGCTAAGAAAGAGATGAAACCCGGAGGGCCGGTGCCTGAGTTTGACTTATTTTCAGAGAAAGTCTTCTCATACAAGCAAGGTTCAGTGGGTGGCAGTGGCGTCGGTGGCGGCGGCTGTGGTTGCAACTAAATATTAAAAACTAATTACAATGAAAAAACTACCTTTAACGTTGCTTAGTGCAGCGGCAGTGGCGAATAGTGCGCTGGCAGAAGATCATATCTCTGTTCATTATCTAAATTACGAAGAGTATGACGACAAAGTGGAAGCTGGCGATAGCGTGGTTTCCATAGAAAAGAGTTTTGGTCTTGATTGGACTATAAATCTTGAATTAGGTTACGACACTGTGTCGGGCGCGTCACCGTCCTGGGGGCCAACCACCCCCGTTGGCAGCACTGCGGATGCAGTCAATCGGGCGACAAAAACTCAGCAAGCGCAAAATATGACGGATCAGGTCATTCGTGCTGGCTACGATCCCCACAGCAGTGGCTACAAAATTCAGAAATATGAGTTGGAAGATACTCGTAAATCAATCAATGGCAGTGCCACCTATCGAGATGAGCTACGAAACGAGTGGACCTTCGGCGCCAACTTTTCCAAAGAAGAGGATTATCGCAGTATTGGTTTAAATGGTAAGGGGCTGATTTACGCTGATTCACAAAAGAACCGCTCATACAGCCTAGGTTTCTCCACCCTGTTTGACGAAACGATGACGTTTGGCAAGTATCAAACCTCGACCAATCCGCAATCTTGGGAAGACATCTTTACGGGGAATGTTGAGGCAGGCCTCTCACAAACCTTCACGCCAAATTATTACATGGTCTTCACCGGCTATGCAGGTTATCGCTCTGGCTATCTGAGCAATCACTATCTGACGGTATTGCGTGAGGTGGATATTGATGGCGATGGTTCGATTGGTACTGACGAAGTCTTTCTTGGTCAGGATTCACGCCCGGATACTCGTTTGTCAGGTGGCGTGAATATTCAGGCGTTCTGGTCCATGTCGGAAACTCTAGTAGTTCGTCCTCGCTACAAATGGTTTCAGGATGACTGGGGAGTGGCCTCTCATCAGCTTGGAGGTAAACTTTCTTGGACGGTCAATAACTGGTTAACTTTAGCGCCGGGTTATTTTTGGTATACCCAAAGTGCAGCTGACTTTTACCGTGACCCGAATGGCAACGATCCTACGTTTGCATCGTCAGGTTATGCAACCTCTGATTTACGTCTTGGTGATTTTACGGCCAATGCCTATGAATTAGGTGCAAGCGTTAAAGTGCACAAGAAGCTGCGTTTCAATCTGCTTGGTGCTTATTACGAGCAGTCCAATGGCTTTGAAGCTCAGTGGTGGGCAGTAGGGGCAACCTATGAGTTTTAATTTGCCTTTTGTTCACCGATTTAAGGCGATGACGGTACCTTGTGAAGTTCAGCTGTACCACTCAGAGAAAGCCGCTGATGTGGCGGGTTTGATTGAGTCTAACACTCTGAGATTAGAGAAGAAGTTTAACTTTTATGATTGCCACTCTTGGCTTAATCGGCAAGTGAACCGACGTCAGTCATCATCTGTGATTTTGGATGATGAAAGCTACGCCGTATTTGAAGTTTTGAAGCGTTTGGTTGAGGGCACGAAAGGTGTTTTTGACCCAACAGTAGGTACGCTAAAGTCAATGATGGAAAGCACGCCTCAATGGGACAGAACCACGGCTTATGAAAGTGCTAAGCCGTTTATGGGCGTTGGTGCTTGGTCGCTATCTGACAAAACACTATCTATCCCTCATGCCGAGACTCAATTTGATTTGGGCGGTGTGATTAAAGAGTTTGCGGTCGATCAGGCGGTGATGCTCGCAGAGAAATTTGGTGTTTCCTCAGCGCTGGTGAATTTTGGAGGAGACATTCGAGCTCTCGGTGCGAAACCAGATGGATCCCCTTTTAATGTGGCGGTACTTAATCCGAAGAATAAGCACGAGCCATTTTTCTCAGTGCCACTGGCGAATGCCGCATTGACGACGTCAGCTCATTACGAGCGAAGCTTCCAATTTGGTGATGAGGAAAGTTCACATATATTGTCGCAACGTGGCACACATCCCCAAGTGCTTTCGGTCAGCGTCTTAGCGCCAACGACGCTGGAAGCAGGGGCACTCAGTACCGCATTGACTCTAGAACCGACTTTACCCGTCCCAGAGCAAGTTGGCGTCGTGTTTATCGACGATAAATTAGCTATTCATCAAGACACGGAGTTTGTAACGTGATCAGAATGTTCATCTGGCCTTTTTTACTCTTTATCTCTGCCTTTGCGTCTGCACAGGATCCTGACTTTTTGCCTGTGGAAGAAGCATTTCCTTACCAGTGGTCGGTCAGTGAGCAAGGCGTGCAGATCCATTTCGCAACTCAGCCTGAATATTATCTCTATAAAGGTCGATTTAAGTTTTCAGCAGATAGCGGCATCGAGTTAACTGAGCCTCAATTTTCTTCACCGGGCAAACAGAAACAAGATAAGTACTTTGGTGAAGTCGTCGTTTTCGATAAGCCAGTAACCGTGCTGGTACCTTATGGTGGCGAAGGTCAACTCAACGTTCGTTATCAAGGTTGTTCAGAAAAAGGTCTGTGCTACTTACCTCAGACGATCAAACTCGACTTGCCCGCCAATACACTGAATGACAGCAACTCCTCAATTTGGGATAAAGTGGGTGGTTTGGCAGAAGACACCGCGGGCTTGTCTGAGCTATTAGGTAGTGCGTCCAAAACTCAGGCTCTCCTCATCTTTTTCCTACTTGGCTTAGGGTTGTCACTAACACCCTGCGTGCTGCCTATGGTGCCTATTTTGTCGAGCATCATTGGTGGCGACGCCAAAATGACAGGTCGAAAAGGTCTAACTCTATCGACTTCCTATGTGTTGGGAATGGCTTCCAGTTATGCGCTAACAGGGGTATTGGTCACGACGCTGGCCAAAGGCGTTAACCTGCAAGCGGCGATGCAGCAGCCTTGGTTGCTATCGATATTTGCGCTGGTGTTTGTCTTGCTTGCTTTAGCGATGTTTGGCTTTTATGAACTGCAGTTACCCGCATCCATTCAGCAGAAACTGAATGCAAGCTCAGACAAATTGGGCGGCGGCAAAGTAGCAAGTGTGTTCGTGATGGGCGCAGTGTCGGCCCTCGTCGTGTCACCCTGCGTGAGTGCACCATTGGCGGGGGCATTACTGTATGTTTCCACCACGCAAGATTGGGTTTTGGGCGGCGTTACTCTGTTTGTGATGGCATTGGGTATGGGTGTACCACTGATTCTGATTGGCATGAGTGGTGGTAAGCTGCTCCCTAAAAGCGGCCCTTGGATGATTGCCGTGAAGCAATTGTTTGGTGTGTTATTGCTGGCGGTTGCGATTGTGTTGTTAGGCCGTTTCATTCCTAGTTGGTTGATGATGCTCTTGTGGGCGCTGCTTGCCATTGGAAGTGGTATTCATTTTGGTGCGCTGGATTCAGCGCAACCCGGTTGGGCGAGGACCCGTAAACTGGGCGCATTTATGTCTCTGTTCTATGGATTGATCTTATTTGTCGGCATGTTGACAGGGTCAAATGATCCTCTTAAGCCACTCAATGTTGTACAGACTAGTTCAGACAAGCCAGCCGAAGTTTTGCCATTTGAGAAAATCAGCTCTGTTAAAGTCTTGGATCAACAATTAGCATTGGCGAAGCAGCAAGGTAAACCAGTACTAGTCGACCTTTATGCGGACTGGTGTGTCTCGTGTAAGGTCATTGAGAAAGAAGTGTTTGGCGATCAATCTGTACAGAATAAGTTTGCTAACTGGAATACGATCAAGTTTGATGTCACAGAGAGTAATCCCGAGCAGATGGCGTGGCTGGCAGAGCGCAATGTGTTTGGTCCACCGGCGATATTTTTCTTTGATAACAAAGGTGCTGAAATTGCTCAGCAGAGAATTGTCGGGGCCACAGGGCTTGAGCATTTTCAATCTGTGATGACCCAATTGCAGTAATTAACACAAGGCGGCATTAATGTCGCCTTTTTCTTATGCACGTTATGGGTGTGCTAGCCAAGACATTGGTGTTTAATCTGGCTACTATACTTATGGGCAAAGAATAACCAATCAGGTGATAATGGCACATGGAAGGCGTCGTAGATCTTAATCGTTGGCAAAAAGAACACATCAAGACTCAACAAGAGTTACTTCATCTTTACGCTGAAGTCAGAGCTTTTTATATGAGTGAACCATTTTCTGGCTACAACGTGCGGATGAAAAGGCTCAAGATCCTCAAACAAGCTTTACTTGAACATAAACAAGAGTTGGTTGAAGCTCTGCAAAAGGATTATGGTGCTCGTAGCCGTTTTGATAGCATGATTTGCGACCTCTTACCTGCGGTTTCTCATATCAATTACACGATCAAGCACCTGAAGAAATGGATGAAACCAAGTCGACGTAAAGCGGGGCTGTTGCTCTCTCCTTCGTCAATCTCGGTCGAGTATCAACCACTTGGCGTTGTCGGAGTGATCGTGCCTTGGAATTTTCCAATAGTGCTGAGCATTGCGCCTATCGTGACGGCGATTGCAGCGGGAAACCGAGTGATGGTCAAGCTGAGCGAACATACTCATCACACCAACCAGGTACTGAGCCAGATCTTATCTTGCTTGGACAGACACATTTACCCCATTGAGGGCGAAGCGGATATCGCCAGCTATTTTTCTCAGCTGCCATTTGATCATCTTATCTTTACGGGATCGACGCCAGTAGGGAAGCTAGTTGCTCAAGCTGCTGCGAAAAACCTTACTCCAGTAACGTTGGAGCTAGGTGGTAAGTCGCCTGTTCTGATAGACAATGACATTGATCTTCGCGCCGCCGTTGACGCGGTATTACTCGGCAAGTCAGTCAATGCTGGGCAAATTTGTGTTGCGCCAGACTACGTTCTGCTGCCTCAAGGAAAAGAGCTGCTATTCATCAATCTGTACCTCAAACGCTATAAATCACTGTACATCGAAGGCAACAAAGCGCCAACGGTCACTCACATTATTAATGAACGGCAGTACGACCGCCTTTACAACATGTTAGAGGATGCACAAGGCAGAGGTGCCAGCATATATAGCATAGAGGATGTCACCTTGGAGGGGCGTCAAATGCTGCCTCATTTAATAACGGGTGTGACAGAAAACATGCAGGTGATGCAGGAAGAGATATTCGGGCCGCTGCTTCCCGTGATTGGCTATCGTCATCTGAATGAAGCACTCAATTACATTAATGCCAAACCTAGACCCCTGGCATTGTATCTGATGTCGACGGATCGCACGCTTCAGCGACAAATTATCGAGCAGACCCACAGCGGTGGGGTCGCCATTAACGATACTTTGTTACATGTGGCGGCTGAAGATGCTCCCTTTGGTGGAATAGGGGAGTCGGGTATTGGTCATTATCATGGCTTCGAAGGTTTTCAGACTTTCACTAAAGCAAAAACGGTGTTAGCTTCTCCGGCTTGGCTGCCAAGAAGCCGCTTGGTGTTGCGATTCAGGAATTTGACTGAAAAAGTGTTAAGCCGACTCTTTATCCGCTAAGCGAGCATCGAAGTAGTGCTTCACAAAACTGATGAATTCGCGTAGCCGCTTAGGCTGAAAACGATCTCTATGATAGATGGCCGAAAAATCGACGCTCGGAATGCCCCAATGGTCAAATACTTCGACTAGCTTTCCGCTCGCTAACTCTTGTTCACAGTAAATCATCGGCACACGTATGATGCCGTTGCCGTTGAGTGCGCCTTTCACCAACACACGGCCATTTTTGCATTGCATATGCCCATTGACGAAGACATCGTAGTGTTGCGCATCCGCTTTACTTTCAAAGCTCCACCTTTTGACCGAACCCGTTAAGCAATGATGCTGAGTGAGCTCTTTAGGGTGATTAGGCTGACCATATCGTTTTAGGTAGTCAGGGCTGGCCAGAGTCCCCATTTGGATATCCAGCAACTTTCGGGCAACGAACCCTGAGTCTTCAAGCTTGCCCATACGAAAGGCAATATCGAAGTCATCTTCAATCAAATCTACTCGATGGCTACTGAAGTCTAGATGGATACTGACATCGGGGTGCACATGCATAAACTCCGTTGCAATTTGAGCGATCAGTTCTTCGCCGAGATAGCCGCCCACGCAATTAATCTTTATTTCGCCTTGTACTTTTTCTACGTCATCCACGGCAGCCAATAACGCCTGATCAATATTATGCAGCGCTTTCTCACATTGCTGGTAAAAGGCTTTCCCTGCTTCAGTGAGTTTGAGTGTGCGTGTGGTTCGGATCAGTAGTGTTACGCCTATTTGGTTTTCAAGACTGCTTATCTGACGTGATACGTGCGAGCGCGACACACCCAGCGCTTCTGCAGCTTTAGTAAAGTTCCCCAATTGTGCGATGAGAACGAAAGAGCGGATGTCCGCGAGATTAATCTGGTTGAGCACAATGGATATCCAATCAAGTTGAGTTTTGATTATTGTTGCACTACAGCAACAGTGTTTCAACTAGAGTGATATATATCAATAAAAACGATTGACGTAATATACCTCCATCGCAGCGAAAAAGAGCTGCTACTGAACAACTACAGAGGAAATAAAGATGAAAAAACTAATCGTAATAACAGGTGCAAGTTCTGGTATTGGTGAAGCCATTGCTCGTCGTTTAAGCAATGAAGGTCATCCTCTACTTCTGCTTGCTCGTCGCGTAGAACGTCTTGAAGCCCTAGATCTGCCAAACACGCTATGTGAAAAAGTAGATGTCACAGACAAAGCGTCATTTGAAGCAGCGATTGCCAAAGCAGAGGCGCAATTTGGCCCGGTAGATGGTTTAGTAAACAACGCTGGTGTGATGTTGTTAGGTCAGATTGATACACAAGACACAGTTGAATGGAAACGTATGTTTGATGTCAACGTACTTGGCCTACTGAATGGTATGCAATCGGTACTGGCACCTATGATGGAGCGCAACAGCGGCACTATTATCAATGTCAGCTCGATCGCAGGTAAGAAAACCTTCCCGAATCATGCTGCTTACTGCGGTACTAAATTTGCCGTTCACGCAATCTCTGAAAACGTACGTGAAGAAGTGGCTGCATCAAATGTTCGTGTGACGACGATTGCACCGGGGGCGGTAGAGACAGAATTGCTTTCTCACACTACTTCTCAGGAAATCAAAGATGGCTACGACGACTGGAAAGTTGATATGGGCGGCGTATTGGCTGCTGATGATGTCGCTCGTGCGGTAGAGTTTGCTTACAATCAACCTCAAAACGTCTGTATTCGTGAAATTGCATTGGCTCCAACTAAGCAACAGCCCTAATCACTGTGTTATTGAAATAAGCTCAGCGAATACTGACCTTTTTCTGTTCTTGCGTTATCGATTGAAAAAAACGTCAACCTTTTGGTTGACGTTTTGTTTATCTACACTTTGAAGAAGTCTAGCTGCTGTTTTTGTTTCTCAGCTAACGTAGACAGCTCGTGACTGGCGGCAGCGGCTTGTGTAATCCCAGTGACGTTTTGACTCACCAGCTCATAGATGTTGCTTAGATTGTTGTTGACGTCGGATGTGACTTGGCCTTGTTCCTCAGAAGCGACGGCGACTTGAGCATTAATACTCGTCAATTCAGAAATGGATGCACTGATGTGCCCGAGCGCCTCGCTCACTTTGTTCGCTTGTGTCTGATTCTGAGCAATCATTTCTAGGCTTGAGTTCATGCTATCGTTGGCAACGCTAGACTGATTCTGCAGATCTTCAATGATGACCTGAATTTCCTTGGTCGATTCTTGTGTTCGAGCTGCCAACATACGTACTTCATCAGCAACAACTGCAAATCCACGTCCACTTTCCCCTGCGCGAGCGGCTTCAATAGCCGCATTCAGTGCGAGTAAGTTAGTTTGCTCTGAGATGCTTTCTATTACTTCAATGACCTTACCAATTTGCTCTGACTGCTCTTTTAAGGAGTTGACCACCTCAGCGGCTTGAGAAAGGTGTTGAGCCATCTTTTTACTGGCGCGCGTGTTTTGTTCAAATGTCTCCAAACTGTCACGAGCCAGCTTATCTGCATTATTGGAAGCCGCATCAGCATTGTTGGCATTCTGAGTGACTTCCATCGCGGTGCTTTCCATCTGATTGATGGCTGACGCAACTTGTTCTACCTCATTCTTTTCCTGATCGGAGTTGATACTTGATTGCGTCATCACCGCGGCTAATTCAGTGGAAGCGGATGCGACATCAACACTGATTCGAACCAGTGAGTCGACCGTATTCTGTAATTGTCCTATTGTGCTATTGAAATCACGAGATAAGGCCGAAATTTCGTTGTCGCCTTCTTCTTCGACGGAAACCAATAAGTTGCCTTGTGCGAGCTCCTTCATAGCTTGCTGTAACTTTTTAATCGGTGTCACTATGATACCTGCTAGCATCCAGCTAATGGCCAACGCTGCGGCCAGAACTAATAAAAGCCCGACTATGCCACTACTCATCACATTAGAGTGGATGGCCTCGTTAGCGTTCACTTCATCCAATGCCAGTGTGTTGAGCTTCTTAGATAGGTTATCAATGGCCTTAACCATCTGGTTGCCAGCGGTGCGGTAGTCGCTTGCTGCTCTCTCATATTGGGTCTCAAACCCTAGCGGTGGGTTGCTGTCGTCGTGACGCACATTGAGTAAAGGAATCATCACGTTGATAGAGTAGTTAACGTAATGATCGATTGCGGCGTTCATATCTGCAACTTCTTGCTCCAAACCTTCCACTTTACTCAGAGAGCGCAGTAATTGACGGTTTTCTTGTTGCTTGCTTTGCAAATGTGTCGCCAGCTGTTTGACATCTTCTGCACGAAATAAGCTGTAGATAGCTTTGATGCGCATACCATAAGTGTTATCGATGATTTGTGTCAGTTCATCCTTATTATTGATGAGATTCTCCGTAGAGACGGTGACTTGCTTAAAGGCTTCTTTTAGGTTGGTTGTGCTGTAACCTATCCCGGCCACTAGTAGTAGCAATGTGAATATGACAGGAACCACTACTTGGAGCTTAATAGAAAGCCCGCTGAGCAATTGGCGCATCGATTGTCCTCTTCTATTGATGTTGGTGAGTTGTATATTGTCGTTTTTATAATTAGGAGGGACGATTCTAGTTTTTCTCAAATATAATTCAATCTGGAATTTGATTATTTTATGAAATTATTGTTAGTCAAGTTAGGAATCAATTTTCTTTTTAATTCATAGAGTTATAACTCTAAATTTGTAGGCTGATTGTTAAGCTACGCCGCCTTGTTTCATTATTGTTCGACCTATCAGTCACTTCCGATAAAACATGCACATTAAATCTTATCTGTCATACAGGCTTCAACGAAGTGAAACACAAATGTCATATTCGAGTCCTAAAGTGAGCATCGTTCAAGTGAAACACAACGGCAATAATGCCCACTAAGGAAATTGTGATGAAAAAGACAATTATCGGTGCAATCGCACTTCTAGGCGCAATGACAGTAACTTCAGTTTCTGCCAAAGAAACTATCTCTGCAGTGGGCTCTAGCAGCGTAACTCCACTGATGGAAGTTTTCTCTGAAACATACATGAAGGATAACTCGAGCGTATTTATCGAAGTTCAAGGGCCTGGTTCTTCTGCTGGCGTAAAAGCGGCGAAAAATGGTTCAGCTGACTTAGGTATGTCTTCTCGTAACCTGAAAGACTCTGAAAAAGAGCCAGCTCTAAAAGAGCTTACGATTGCATTAGATGGTATTGCAGTCGTCGTTAACCCTAAAAATGGCTTACAAGCACTGACGGCTGAACAAGTGACCTCGATTTACAAAGGCGAGATCACTAACTGGAAAGAAGTCGGCGGTGCAGATAAGCCAATCGTTGCTATCACACGCGACACGGCATCTGGAACTCGCGGTGCATTTGAAGATATCATGAAACTGAAGAAGAAAATTTCTGGTAAGAAGGTCTCTGCTATCTCTCAACGTGCTCAAGTTGCCAATGGTAACGGTGCACTGAAAACTATGGTGGCATCTAACCCATACGCGATTGGGTATATCTCTCTTGGCACAGTCGACAATTCTGTTCATGCACTTCCTATCGATGGTGTTGAGGCAAACGTAGACAATGTGAAGAACGGTTCTTATAAAGTTGCTCGTCCATTCCTTGTTCTTTACAAAGACGGCAAGCCGTCTGCTGAAACTCAGAAATTCCTAGATTGGATGGTGTCTAATGAAGCGCAATCTCTTGTAGACAGCAAAGGCTACATTTCAGTTAACTAATCATTAGTAATACTCTTTAATTGCTCAGCCCACCTTGGGCTGAGCCTTTTCTTGACTTCAAGCGAACGCAGTTCGTGAGAAAGGTAAGAACTCTATGACCATCGCAACAAATAGTGACGAGCTTATGAATACTGAAGCGACTCAAGTTTCTAAGCCGAGTTTACGTGCAAGCAAGCGTGTTGACTGGAAAGAGCGAATTTTCCATGGCTTATTCCTTACCAGTGCTGTTATTGGCATTGTATCTCTGGCGGTCATCGCCTATTTTATCGTTAAAGAATCTATCCCTGCATTTCAGGAAGCAGGGGTTTCTGGAATTGTCTTAGGCCAAGACTGGCTGCCACCGGCACTTTACGGTGTAGCAACTATGATTGTTGCTTCTGTCGTCTCGACGTTTGGAGCAGTCATCGTTGGGGTTCCAGTTGGTGTGCTTACCGCTATCTTCATTGCTGAAGTGGCCCCCAAGCGTTTGGCTGACATTATTCGACCAGCTGTAGAGTTGTTAGCAGGTATCCCATCAGTAGTTTATGGCTTCTTTGGCCTGGTCATCATCGTTCCGTTGATTCAGGACGTGTTTGAAGTACCAGCAGGTAACACCATTTTGGCTGGTATCATTGTGCTGGGCGTGATGATTCTTCCGACGGTTATTACCGTTTCAGAAACCTCAATTCGTGCGGTACCGCGCACATACAAAGAGGGCTCACTAGCTCTGGGCGCATCAAAAATCTTCACTATCTTTAAACTGCTTGTTCCGGCGGCACGCTCGGGCATCATGACAGGGGTGATTCTTGGTATTGGCCGAGCTCTTGGAGAAACGATGGCAATCATCATGGTGATGGGTAATGCGCCAGCCATGCCTCAGGGCATTCTCGACTCTGCTCGGACGCTAACCGCAAATATCGCTATTGAAATGTCTTACGCAAGCGGTGTGCACGCTAATGCACTCTATGCTACAGGTGTAGTTCTACTCGTGTTTATCATGATGCTGAACGCAGCACTGCTCTATCTCAACCGTGAAAAAGCGAAGTAAACTGGCTCAAAGGTGATGACTATGGATCGCGCAAAATTAAAGAAAGCACGCCAGTTTAAAGACAATATCTTTAGTGGCTTTATTTGGGCAGCAGCGGCATTGACGGTAGGTTTTTTGTTCTGGATTATCTGGTACATCCTATCGAACGGTTTGCAGCATGTTGACTGGGACTTTATTACTGACAACTACACTCGTACTGGCGAAGAGCATGGCATCTTCCCAATGATTGTAGCGACTATTTACATGGTAATCGCGTCAATTGCTGTTGCAGCTCCACTGGGTATTATGACGGCAATTTATCTTACCGAGTACGCGAAAGTGGGCAGTAAACTTGTCAAAGTTATCCGATTCTGTACTGAGTCATTGGCGGGTATCCCATCAATTATTTTCGGTCTGTTTGGTATGACTTTCTTCGTGGCAATCTTAGGTTTGGGTTTCTCGATTCTTTCGGGTGCATTGACACTAAGTATTCTTATTCTCCCAGTGATCATCCGTACTACGGAAGAAGCATTGATGGCAGTGCCACAAACGTATCGTGAGGGCTCATATGGTTTGGGCGCTTCAAAAATCTACACCATCTGGCGTTTGATTTTGCCTAGTGCAATGCCAGGTATCTTAACCTCGGTCATTCTTAGTATTGGTCGTGTAATAGGTGAATCTGCCCCTGTCTTTCTGACTGCTGGTATGGTGGCTCGTATACCTGATTCTTTACTTGATTCAGGTCGAACGCTAACCGTTCACCTATATAAGCTAACTACTGAGCTTTTCACTATTGAAGAGTGGAATCAAGCTTATGGTACAGCTACCGTGCTGATTGTCGTTGTTCTCTTGATCAACATGATCACCAAGCTAATCGCAAGCCGTTTCAACACTGCGAATTATTAATCTGCGACTTTAACTGCAACAAGCACAGACACGAATTTAAGATTGAAGAGATAGAGACAATGAACAAATTTGATATTGAAAACCTAGATCTGTTTTATGGCGAAAATCAAGCACTGAAAGCGATTAATTTGCCGATTCCCGTACGTCAGGTAACGGCACTTATTGGACCGTCAGGCTGTGGGAAATCTACGCTATTACGTTGTCTTAACCGTATGAATGACCTAATTGAAGGGGTAAAGATTACAGGTAAGTTGGATATGGACGGCACGGACATTTATGGAAATATAGATGTCGCTGATCTACGGATTAAAGTGGGCATGGTGTTCCAAAAGCCTAATCCATTCCCGATGAGCATCTATGAAAATGTCGCATATGGCCTGCGAGCTCAGGGTATTAAAGACAAGAAACACATTGATGAAGTCGTTGAGCGCTCACTGCGCAGCGCAGCACTTTGGGATGAAGTAAAAGATCGCTTGAAGTCACATGCGTTTGGTCTTTCGGGTGGTCAGCAGCAGCGTTTGTGTATTGCTCGTACTATTGCCATGGAACCAGATGTCATCTTGATGGATGAACCAACGTCTGCCCTTGACCCAATCGCAACCCATAAGATTGAAGAGTTGATGGAAGAGCTGAAGAAAAATTACACGATCGTTATTGTGACTCACTCTATGCAGCAAGCACGCCGTATCTCTGACCGCACGGCTTTCTTCTTAATGGGTGAGCTCGTTGAACATGATGCTACTCAGGTCATTTTTAGCGAACCCAAAGATGACCGTACCAAGGGATACGTAAATGGTGATTTTGGTTAATCACTCTACTGTTTTATTGGCATTATCACTATAACAATAAGCGATGGTACTTTGCCCCTCCTAATGAGGGGCTTTTTTATGTTTCAATGTTGAGGCTATGGCTAGCGTTTTCTTAAGCTGTAAACTTTTTATCTCGGCTTTTGGTGGAGAACTTCTTTTGGTACATATTCTGATCAGCGATGGAAATCAATTGGTTAAGGCTGGTTGAATCTTGAGGGTATGCTGCACTGCCTAAGCTGGTGGAAAGATACACCGTTTGCTCTTGAATGGTGATACTTTCATCAAAACAGCGATTAATCGAATCTGACAGTTGTTGAATGATTGCTTCATCATCTGAGTTGGTAAGAACGGCGAATTCATCACCACCGATCCGAAATACAGACAGGTTGTGACGACTCATCAATGCGACTAAACGCGCCGATACTATCCTCAGCGCTAGGTCACCCGCTTGATGGCCATGTGAATCATTGATTTTTTTGAAACCATTTAGGTCGAGCAAAATCAATGAGAAGTGAGAGGTCTGTTCAATGTAATCGGTGAGTTGACGCATAAAGGCTAAACGGTTTGGAATGCCTGTTAGAGAGTCTGTCAGCGAGACTTGTTTATGGAACAACGCTTCTTTGTGGATGATATAGCTGACGACACCGACACAGGCAAACAGTAACATCATCAGCACAAACTGCGCGTGTGTAATTGCTTGAGCTTGTTTCATTTGAGATTGGTATAGCGGGCTCTTAATACGAAAATTTGTATTCACATAGTTGATCATCGACATGTACTGGTATTCGAAGTCCTCCGCGAGGCTGAGTGCGAGCTTTCTGTTGTCGGGCAATTGTTCTACCTTGCCCTCCAAACTCTTAAATTGCTCAAACAAGGTTCTAAAGAAGCTCTTAGCACCAGGAAGCGCAATATAGGTATCTGCTTCGCGGCTATTTATCAGCAGCTCGAAGCGACTCCAAGTCAACTCATATTTCAGTATTGTGCGGTCTAAAAGTTGGTCGTCTTTTTCAGCTAGAGCAGTGATGGTTCTGAGTTCAGAAAACTCTTTTGTCAGTTGAAAGAGAAACCAGGTCGCATTGTTTTGCTGTTCGCTATATGAATGAGCCAAGTCACGCGTGGCTGATAGAAAGTATAAGTTCGCGACGATCAGTATCGCAGAGAGAAAGATAAGCAACACTTTAGCTCTGGATAGGATCTGGTTAAAACTACGAACGCTAGTTGGATTTCTCATCAGGACTTCTGTGAATCATTATTTTGCCAATTTGCCATACCATTTGAGAATGAAAAGTTGTGTTGTCAATCTCAGGGAACTTGTCTAAGTTAAAGACCAACCAATATGGACCTTTATTTCGCACTCTCATTTTCTTACCATTCATTTTGTACGCGATTATGGGCTCGTACCTCACAATGTTTTCTATCGTTACACTCGCCGAATAGTCATTGAGAGCGATAAATGAAACTGAGGTTGTGTCTTGAATGCCGAGTTGTTCAAGCATGTCAGAGACCCTCACCCCAGTAAACTCATGGGCTTCTGGTTGCCATGGAAGTTGGGTTGTGAAGGAGGTTGGGGGATATTGGGAAACCAATTGAGCATAAACCAAAGTTTTAGGTTGATGGTTATCGATGCCAACGACTAACTCAGCACTGAACAAGGGCGTGCTAAACAGAAGCACAAAGGCGACAATAACACCTCTCATAGACCTTCCTTCGATACAACAGTTAACTAGTAAGTATTATATTATTAATTATATGTTCAGATATTAGCCATGGAAATTAATTTACTCGATGAGTCGATAAAATGGGATTAAGTCTCTGACACTGAGACATTCAACCTGAATAAGGTTAGGTGGAAGTAGGGGAGAGAGAGATCTTCCTGAAAGACAATGGGGTGGTGTTAGTGTTGTGTATAAGGTTGGTGACAAACAAAAAGCCCAGCATGTCGCTGGGCTTGAGATACTATTGGGTGTTCAGGCTGGAGGCTTAAGCTTTTTGCTTTTGCTTCGCTTTACATACAGCGGCCGTAAACACCACATCAGTCGAGCTGTTGAGAGCCGTTTCTGCTGAATCTTGAACCACACCGATAATGAAGCCAACCGCGACAACCTGCATTGCAATTTCATTTGGAATGCCAAACAGGCCACAAGCTAATGGGATAAGTAGCAATGAGCCACCAGCAACACCAGAAGCGCCGCATGCAGAGACGGCTGCAACGATACTTAGAAGTAGGGCTGTCATGATGTCGATTTCGATACCCATAGTATGTACTGCTGCAAGAGTCAGTGTCGTGATAGTTATCGCTGCCCCCGCCATATTGATGGTTGCCCCCAGTGGGATTGATACTGAGTACGTATCTTCATCAAGTTTAAGCTTCTCACAAAGTGCCATATTCACTGGGATGTTTGCTGCACTTGAACGAGTAAAGAAGGCGGTTACACCACTTTCACGTATACATTGAAATACGAGTGGATAAGGGTTTTCGCCAGTTTTGACTAGAACAATGATCGGGTTCACGACTAGAGCAATGATCAGCATCGAGCTAAGCAGAACAACTAGGAGTTGAGCATAACCTGCCAGTGCGTCGAAACCTGTTGTTGCCAGTGTTGAAGATACCAAGCCAAAGATACCAAATGGTGCTAGGCGAATAATGAAACGAACGATCTGAGAAACACCATGGCTGAGATCTTCAAACACGGCTTTGGTTGTACCTGAAGCATGATGAAGAGCGAGACCAAGGCCAACGGCCCATGCCAGAATACCAATGTAGTTGGCGTTCATTAGTGCACTTACAGGGTTATCAACGATCTTGAACAACAGCGTGTTCATGACTTCTGCGATACCTTGAGGTGGTGTTGCTCCTTCTGCACCAGAAACCAGTGTAAGTGTCGTTGGGAAGATGAAGCTAAGTGCGACTGCGGTCAATGCTGCAGTAAAAGTACCGAAAAGATACAGAACCACGATTGGGCGCATATAAGTGTGTTGGTTTTTTTTCTGATTGGCAATGGATGCTGCAACCAGAATAAAAACAAGAATGGGGGCGACAGCTTTTAGTGCTCCGACAAATAAGCTTCCAAGTAAACCAACACTTTGCGCATGTTCTGGTGACACAGTCGCTAAACCTACACCGAGAACGATACCGGCTAGGATCTGTAATACCAGGTTTCCACGTGCAAAGCGGGCAAAGATAGAGTTGTGTTGCATAGTTATCCCTGCAATGAATTATTTTATAAAATTTTAGTAATTTCAGTTATTGGAACTGAGGTCGACAATACTAGCGTGTTGAAATAATGTGTCTAGAATTAATTGATTTTCAGCATGAAAATTTATTGAAAATGTTAATTTGTGAATATGATGTTATCAATGTTGTGTGAATTGTACTAAAAAAGGGGCTGAGAGCCCCTTTTTAATTTTACAAACTCTGTTTGCGGTTACGTCGGGCCGCTTGAACGTTCCGATACATTTTGGTTTGCTGCTTATGGGAGGTTCGGCGTTCAGAGATGGTGGCTCCATTCCTTTCTTGCTCCCGCAGTAACTTTTGATAGTTTTTCAGTCGGCGATGGTCTAGTTGACCTGTTTCAATCGCACCAGTGACAGCGCACCCAGGTTCGCTATGGTGGCAGCAATCAGAAAATCGACATTGCGCTGCCAACGTTTCGATATCTGCGAAAGTTTCAGAGACACCGTCAGCACAGTCAAACAATTGCAACTCTCTCATTCCAGGTGTATCAATTAAGACACCGCCACTTGGAAGGAAGTGCATTGAACGGCCAGTGGTGGTGTGTCGTCCTTTACTATCACTTTCTCGAATGCCTCCTGTTAATTGAACAGGCTCGCCGAGTAAGCCATTGACTAACGTTGACTTTCCGACACCAGAAGAGCCCATGAAAGCGACAGTGGATCCTGACTTACACCAACTGCTTAGCGATGTATACTGCTCTCCATCTAAAGCATTGAGCATTTCTACCATAAGCAAAGGATCGAGTTGCTGCACTTGTTGGCGCTTCTCTTCTGCATCAGTGACAAGATCAGCTTTTGTTAACACGATGACAGGCTCGACCTCGGCTTCGTTTGAAGTGGCCAGATAGCGCTCAATACGGCTTAGATTGAAGTCATCGTTGAGTGCACAAACGATAAACAAAGTGGACACGTTTGCAGCAATCAGCTGCTCGGCGACTTTGCTGCCAGCAGCTTTACGAGCAAACAAAGATTGGCGGTCTAATAAACGCTCGAAGCCACCTTGTTTATCTAACAAAAGCCAGTCACCGACAGTCATCATAGGCAGTGATTTATGTATGGCTAAAGTCATTTCACCACCTTCGCTGAGCAGCTTGTATCCACTTCTATGGTGCTCTACTACGCGTGCAATGCAGCTGTGTTCAAGTTCTTCAAGTGTCAGTTGTTGTTGAAACGAGTTATTCCAGCCGAGTTGAGCTAAGTTCAACGGCTGTTTGGGATTGTTATACATTTTGTACCCCAGACATGCAGAAAGGTCTCTGCAAAAAATTGTCAGCTAGGGTCATTAGACCCCGGTATGATTACACCGGGCAAAGAGAAGGGAAGAGTGTAACCTGAGGCTATTTATTCTTCACTAATTCTGCCGGGTGGGTTCTTGCTACAATCATCGTATCCTCCTAATGTTATCTGTTCGATTTTTTGGTCAGCTTAGTAAACCACTGATTAGTATAATCGTGATTGTTCTTCTAATCGACTCTTTTTTAAGCGTAATATAAATGGGTATCATGCCTGTGCGAACTTTTGTTGCCGATATTGAGTGATTGCTTATAAACTGTATATGTGAGTTGGTTTATATGGATGTGATAGAATAATGACACAAGCGACGCAAAGCGAGAAAGCTGAAGTGATCGAACTATCTTCCGCTGATGCTACCCAGACGAAAGAAGCCCCCAAGTTACCCTCTGATAACATCAAATATGGTGAAGACGCCTTCAGTGACGTCAAGCCTTTGAGTGAAGTTGCATTCCTGATCACGACTCCTACAGGTAAAAATCTCAAAGGCAAAACCAAGTATATTGGTCTTCACTCCAACAATCTTATGCTGCTAGAGATGCCAAAAGTTTCTCCTAAAGAAGTGGCTGTTTTTTTTCAGCGAGGCTATGCAATAAAAGCGTGTGTCATTGCTGAGGCAGGTGAAGGCGCTAGAATTTACTTCAAGAGTAAGCTGGAGTACGTGATTGAGGCTGGGGGAAACAGTTTGTTTCTCATCACTTTGCCTGCCGCGACTCAAGTTGCAGCGGGGTTGAGAGAGAGTGCTCGATTGGAGTTGGCGTTGGAGGGAATACTGGCGCCACAATCCCATCATGTTAAATGTCAGATTCGCGATATATCGAGCAATGGCTGCTTGATCGTAGTGGATCGCAACCTAGCCAACCACAAAGTTGGTGATCTTATCTCGTTAAGCATACAGGAAACGGAAAGCGATAAAGTGGTAGAGCCGCAAGTGCTTGAAGCAACAGTTAGGAATGTAAAAATAACTAGCCGTTACTGTAAACTTGGTGTTCAGTTTGAGAAAAGTAGCCTCGACCCCGTTGCTAGCCTAATTGAGGGACTAAACTTCTGTCAGCTGAGTCAAAAATTCACATTATGACTGAATGGGCTTCTGTACAACAGAAGCCCAGCTTTACTATCGTTTAGGCGGAATCTCGTCTGGAGTGAGATAGCCATCATTATTGCTATCTAATCGACTGAAATCTTGGGCGAGTTTACCCTTAACCTCATTTCGAGAAAGTTTGCCATCACCATTGCGGTCCATCCTAGGGGGTAAACGCCCTGTGGTAATTGGCATTGTATTCATGTGTTTCGCCTTCATTGAGCTTGTACTTTGTTCTTTGTTAATGAAGGCCTTAGCACTACGCTGACTCTGGATAGGGCTTTGTACAAACTCAACGTTACCTCCTGATACACACCTAACCATGTTCTCTACACGCACTGCATCACCTTGGGGGCCATGACCTGTTGGATACATGTTGGTGCTGCCAGACTTAGGATCGCTTCGTTGAGAACCCGCACCATGAACATCTATCCACTGATTATTCATGTATCCCATTGAACGGCCAAATGCGATATAGGCAGCGTTGGCACCATTACGCAAATTTTGGTGAGTAGTACTGCTCCAATAGTTGGCGTAGTCTGCTTGTCCTGCCTCATTGCTAATCATAGTGGCTTCGAAAATCGGGTCTATTGCTCCAGAATTGGATGTATTGGGAGAACGAGAATAATCGACAATGGACTGCAGCTCTTTGATGTTCGGCAAGCGCCAATCACTTCGACCTGCGAGTGATAAGTTTTGACAGTAACTCAAAGCTTCAGGGAATTTGATATTTTTTCTACTATCACTTTGTTGCCATAACAGTCCAGTTGCTGTGTCTTCTATCGTTCCGTTTGTATTGTCAGAGAATTGATTTTGTCCATACATTTTATTGCCACGTACCGCCAAAACGTAGAAGGTCTTTTGGCCACCACGTGGGTTTTCAATCCCATAGCCTTTAATTCGGCCATCAATAAAATTGACACCAAACACCGTCTCATCACCTCGCATCGTGGTGGAAACGTACTTGGTACTAGATACAAACTGGCTGTCGATTAAGCGCTCACCTGACTCAGTATCACCTGAGTTCATTGCAAAGTATTGGTGATCAATGAAGGGTATAAGATGAACAGTCCCTGATTGTCTGAAACCGCTGGGATCTTGGCCATCGAATAAAATCAAAGAGTATAGTTCCTTGATACTAGGTAAACGCCAATCGTCGTAACCAGCAAGACGTAACTTGTCTACATACTCAATCGCTTCTTGATAACTGAGCTTATCGTTGGCGTTGATCTTACCATCGTTGTTGATATCAGTGGTTGATGACCAAATTAGCCCAGTCATCTTATCCGTGACGGTGCCGTCGATGTTGGCTTGGTATGTGGGATGGTTACCAACGTATTGTGCGTCCTGACCGAAAGTGTCGGCAGAAGAAGTGGGGCAGGTCGAAGACGCTTGTTTGATGTCAAAACATTCTGTTTGGCCTGTATCAACAATGGGGTAGGTCAGGTTGGCTGAACTAGTCCAAGAGATGCTATAGGCCATCAGGGTGATGACCATGTAATTTATCTTCATGACGTATCCTTGCTCAATGATTTACATGATGAATTTTATCGTCAGATGTGTAAAGGAGAGTAGTGAGCGAGTAAAAGAACGTAAAGAGAGTCGATGATAAAAACCGGGCGAGTGCCCGGTTTAGAGGGAAATTTAGAATGGGTACCAGAACAATTGAGGCTCTAGTGCTCTTTTGGCTATGGCTAGAGTTACAATAATGAAGATGCCAATGAGACAGTATCTATCTGCACGGGACAGAGGTTTCTGGCTATACCAATTGCGGTGTTTGTGTCGGCCAAATCCGCGCAGTGTCATAGCGTTAGAGATTTCATCTGCTCGTTCTAAGCTGGAAAAGATCAGTGGCCCAAGGATATTGGCGACGTTTTTCATTCGGCTAAACAACGGTGCTGTTTTGGAGATATCCAACCCTCGTGCTTGTTGGGCGTGCATAATATTGATGAAATCTTTCTTGACTTCGGGGAGGTAGCGCAACGTCAGACTCACGGCATACGCTATCTTATAAGGTACACCGATACGGTTTAGGCTAGCAGCAAATTCCGTTGGGTGGGTCGAGAAGACAAATGCCAGCGCAATCGGGAACATGCTGAAATACTTAAGTGTGACGGTGACTAAGTAAAATAGAGTCTCTTGCGTTAGCGCGTAGTTGCCAGGAAAAGTCAGAAGCACAGTATAGCTCCCGAGCAATTGGCTACCTTGTTGAGGGGCAAGCAGAAACATAAACAGTGCATTGAGTAACAGCACACTGCCTGTACCAATTAACAGTGGCTTATACGTACCAAAAGGGACTCTGGTACTTTTCAGCAGCCATAAACCAGTAAAAATCAATGAACTAATCAGACGCAGATCAAATGTCGTTAGCACCACTGTGATCCAAGCGATGAACAGGATGAACTTGGTAATACCGTTTAACCGATGTAGTGGCGACTGAGTATCGATATAGTTGATACCAAACTTCATTTTTGTGGTATTCATGCGACTTGCTTCTCCAGTTTGATGAAGTACTGCATAAACTGGTTCTTGTCTGCAACGTCAAGCCTCTCCGCCATATCGTACAAACTGGTTGTCGTCAGGTTAGCTTGGTTGAGCAAGTCAGGTTGAGAAAATACATCGGTCATTGGAGCATCTGCAATCAAACGGCTATCCGCTATTACAATCGAGCGCTGAGTATGCTCTAAGACTAAGTGCATGTCGTGAGAAATTATCACAACGGTGATACCTAGTTTCTTGTTAAGTGTCTGGATAAAATCGAGCATTGATGTGTAGTTGCGATAATCTTGGCCAGCCGTCGGCTCATCAAGAATGAGCAACTCCGGTTCAAGAACTAGGATAGAAGCTATTGTGACTCGCTTTTTCTGCCCATAGCTCAGAGCCGAAATCGGCCAGTGGCGATATTTGCTCAGCCCGCACAGTTCAAGCACATGAAGTACTTTTTGCTCAATCTCGTTTTCATTCAAACCTTGGTTGTGAAGCCCGAATGCGATTTCATCAAAAATCATATGGTGTGAAATCATGTGATTTGGGTTCTGCATGACTACGCCAATTTTCTGGCTTCGCTCAAATATGGACAGTGTTGATAAATCTTGGCCACGCATTTCTATACTGCCAGCATCAGGTTCGATGACACCCATGATTAGCTTGGTGATCGTTGACTTACCTGAGCCGTTTTTACCAAGAATCGACATAAACTCGCCCTGATGAATATCGAAACTTACACCATCAAGCGCGTTCTTTTCACCATCATAGGAATAAGTCAAATTATCAATGGAAAGCAAAGGTGCTGTTGATTGTGCTGATGCTACTGCTGGATTGCATTGCCAATGAGAGAATTGCTTGGCATGTTGCTCAAGATTAATTCCACCTAATGTGGACGGCTTGTCCTCATCACTGAGAACAACGTTAGCTGCTTTAAGTGCAGACAAATATAAAGGCTCGCGGATTCCGTATTTTTCCAGAAGTGATGAAGCGAGTAGAGCATCTGGCGTCATATCTGCGACGATTCGGCCTTCCTCCATCAGGATGATTCGGTCGACAGGGCGATGGAGAACGTCTTCTAGCCTATGTTCGATAATTATGGTGGTTTTGCCGCTCTCTTTATGGAGCAGGTCTATGATCTCAATCGTTTTACGGCCTGTCTTAGGGTCCAACGCTGCAAGAGGCTCATCGAACAGTAGTGTGTCGACGTCATCGACGAGAATGCCCGCTAGAGAAACACGCTGCTTCTGCCCACCCGATAAATCATGAGGAGAACGGGTAAGCATATCTTCAAGTTCGACCATTCGAGCCGTTGATTTAACGACTGGGTACATGTCGATATTCGACATCAACTGGTTCTCGAGAGCAAAGGCGATGTCTTCACCGACACTCAGGCCAACAAACTGGCTGTCAGTATCTTGTAGAACAGTGCCTATCTGCTCGGTAAACTGGTGTAGTTCCCATTTTGAAGCGTCCTGACCATGCAAGGTAAAAGAGCCGGAAATCTCACCAGAAATGGAATGGGGAATAAGGCCATTGAGACATTGGCCTAGTGTAGATTTCCCACTACCACTTGGGCCAATAATGACGATTTTCTCTCCTTTCTCTATCCTTAGATTAATATGTTTTAGCGTCGGTCTGTCCAGTGACTCGTACTTAAAAGAGAAATCAGAAAATTCGATGGTCACTGTCTATTAAGCCTCTGTCAGATTACGGCTTTGTTTGTTTCGTTTAGCGACAGACTTAAGAATGAAATAGCCTACCACAGCAATCAGGACAGTGTTACCCGCAGCAATAATTGTCAGTTGGGTAAAGACTTTAGTGAAAGGTTCAGCGTAGAGAACTGTATCGAGAAATGCGGAACATCCGTAACCAGCAATGTTACCGATGAGCGCGAGAATGATGAACAAAGAGAAATCTTTGAGGCTGAATTCGCCCTTTGAAATTCGATTTTGGGTCAGGCGAGGGAAGAAGCCAATCACCATACCGACAATGCCAGAGCCCAATACCCAAGTTAGCCATACACCCCAGCCAGCAAATAGGTCTGTAACCCAATGGCCAATCAATCCAACTAAGAAACCAACCAGAGGCCCGAACAGAACGGAAAATAGAGCCAGGACTGCCATCGCGGGCTTTAGTGTGGTGTTTGCAAATACTGGGATACCAAACATAGGTAAGCCTCCAATACCGTATAGTGCAGCGCCGATAGCAATCACTACGACAGTTTTAGCTGAGAGATTCATAAGTAACCCTTTTGCCCTAAATCTTTAAACAACAGTCGCAAGCGATTGTGGTGGTTGAGTTTTGTACGTTTGCGAGCAGAAGGCGCGAATTATACCTGCTGGCGAGATGCTTGGAAAGCTAACTGTCTAGATGGCTAATCCTTTTATTGAGTAAACTAAAAATAATTGCGAGGCATGGAAAACGAATAATCCGACGCATTATGCATCGGATTTACTATCGGTTCGATGGATGTCTTGAGAGCGAGGAAATGGGGTCAGAAACCTTTGATGTTTTCTGCTTCAAGCTCAGTGAAGTATTTGACTGTCTTTACTTTCAATTCTTGAGTCGAAGGCTCGTCGCATACGATCACAGATTTAGGGTGCAGTTGAAGGGCTGAAACCGTCCATAGATGATTAACACTGCCCTCTACAGCGGCCTCTAGCGCTAAGGCTTTATTGTGCCCTGTAACGAGGATCATGATTTCTTCAGCGTCAAGTAATGTACCTACACCAATAGTTAGAGCATACTTCGGCACTTGATTGATATCACCATCAAAAAAGCGTGAGTTTGCGATGCGCGTATCTTCTGTTAGCGTTTTGATTCGAGTGCGAGAAGATAAAGAAGAGGCAGGCTCGTTAAATGCAATGTGCCCATCGTTACCTACGCCGCCCATAAATAAGTTAATACGGCCGTAAGATTTGATTTTATCTTCGTAGCGTTGACATTCGGCTTCATGATCTGTTGCATTGCCATCAAGCAGGTTGATATTTTCTTTTTGTAAATCAACATGGTTGAAGAAATTCTCGTACATGAAAGAGCGATACGACTCAGGGTGATCTGCTGGAATACCAATGTATTCATCCATGTTAAACGTCACAACATGTTTAAAACTGACTTCCCCAGCTTTGTAAAGTTCGATAAGCGCCTTATATGTCGCGAGCGGCGTACCACCAGTAGGTAAACCGAGTACAAATGGCTGATCAGCGCTTGGCTGAAAGTTGTTAATGCGTTTGGCTATATGTGCCGCAGCCCATTTACCGACCTGTGCGGCTTTGTTTAACGGGATTAGTCTCATTGGTTGCCCCTAGTATTGGAAATATGATGCTTTAAACATTATTTGCATTATAAAATAAGTTTGTTGGCACAGCTATTGTTTTTGATCTTTTTTCACTTTTCTTTTCGTTTTAGTCAATGTTGAGCCTATTTTTTCCTACAATTTTCTAAGTGCTGTTATATAAATTTAAGTTAAAAATTAAGCATGTAAATGTGTACTCCTGTGGCAGGATTTGTATTTTATTCATCAACGAATCATTGGAGTGAGGTACACTTAGGTAAAGACGGTATAAATTCTCAACTTTTGTTGTGGCTGGCCGACAAGAATTTCATACGACAAAACGCCAGTCGAAGGTGAAAATAAGATATAGATGAATGTTATAGGTATCGCCATTGGGGCAACCGGTTTGTTATTGCTTGGCATGTTCATTTGGATGCTTGCACTTCAGTTGCGAAAGAAAAGGCTGGAGCAAGAGCGAAAAGAGCGTGAGATCGCTTACCGGAAAGCAATGGAAAAAAATCGCAAGCAAGAACATGAAGATCGGATTCATAAGGCCGAAAGCGGCCACATCCCGACCATATTGTTTTTGGCAAAAGAAGCTGAACGTTCAAGATTGAAAGAAGCACTGTATTGGTACGACAAAGCGGCTCGGCTGGACAGTGTTACTGGCATGTACGGTGTCGTACGTATCAGCAACAAGATGAACCAGGACTTAGTGCTTAAAGAAGAAGCTAAATTTTGGCAGATATGCATTTCTGCCATGGAGGGCAGTGTCCCTCATAAATTTGAAATGGCGATGGCGTTCTTCTATGGTCGCGGCACGGACGAAAATATTGGCAAAGCGATACAGATATTAAAACAGGCAGCTGAACAGAATTATATCGACGCCCTGCTATTTCTGGGTGACTGGTATGCATCATCACATAACCCTGACCCTAAACCACGTCTTTCTACCGAGTATTATCACAAGGCAGCTGCGCTTCGAAGCAATGAAGGGCGCATGAAACTCGGGCTTAACTACATTCACGGTATTGGTGTCGCTGCTGATCATGCCAAAGGGTGCTACTGGCTAGAACGCGCCGCGGAAAAAGGGCATAGCGATGCTATGTATAATGCTGGGGAAGCCTGGATGAACCACAGGCCCAACGGTAATGCTATTGCTTATATCTGGCTGTTTCTGGCCGGCCATTGCGGCCATGAACCTGCTAGGGTACTACGTGATCAGGTAGCATTGAATATTGGTGTTGATACGGTTGTGGGTTTGCAATCCTTATCTAAACCGATCTTAAAGAAGATCAAGGATAAAAAAGTCAGTAAACATTCTGTGATCAAAGCTCTAAACAAGTTGTATAAGCGTAACATCCCCCTTGAGGAGAAAGAGGTACTTGGCAATCAGGTCACAGAGGAGATCGAATTAGATTTATTACAAGAGCCGCTTACTTCCTCAGATGATGTCAGTGAAGTTCAGCCCGACATCAAAGAGAAACTTGACTTTTCTCAATCCAATATCGATAAAGCATAAGATGAGCCCCTCAATTAAAATAGGGGCTTTGTTTTTATTGCGTCACCTTCTCTGCCCACTGACCTGTAATGATGAGAGTGAGGCCGTTATTTTTGTTGTAAGGTGATGAGTCCAATCAAATACGCTCAGGCTTACCTCACAAGCAGGCTTTCAAATCATGTTGCCAATCCTGAAACCCACATAGGCAATGCTTGAATTGATAAAGTGGTCATTTTCGGAAATGTAACACATTTAATGATTGATTCTGCTTAACTATTGATTCACATTAGGCGCAAAAAATAAGAGGGATAAACCATGTCTACCGCTAGTTTTCTGCGCCTAATCTGTCTCGCTGCAATTTGGGGAAGCTCTTTTCTGTTTATGAAGATGGCTGCCAATACGTTTGGGCCAGCGTATTTGATTGAGTTCAGAGTGGGTTTTGCCGCGATCAGCTTGTTTTTAGTCTCTCTTTATCTGCGCAAGAAATTAGCGTTCCGAAATCACTTCTCACATTTTATGATCATCGGCTTGTTTAATACGGCACTACCTTTCTTATTGTTTGCTTATGCGGCTCAAACACTCAATGCTTCGACCTTGTCCGTTCTGAACTCAACAGCGGCGATTTGGGGGGCGTTGATAGGAGTTTTCTGGCATAAATCCACTCTCAGCGGCAAAGCGATTTTTGGTATGCTGGTTGGTGTCAGTGGTGTAGTGGTGCTTGTTGGTTGGGACGCGGTGAACATCGGTGTGAGTGCAGCACTGCCCATTGGCGCTAGTATTATGGCTGCTTGCAGCTATGGCATCGCGACCAACTATACCAAGACAGCCCCTAAAGTGGCTTCATTTGAAAATGCGCATGGAAACATGTGGGCGGCTGTTCTGTGGATATTACCTTTGCTTCCATTTGTTCCGATGCAAGGTGAACCAAGCCCCCGTGAAATGCTCGCTGTGGGTGCACTCGGTGTCATCTGTACAGGCGTGGCTTATTTGCTCTACTTCCGGTTAGTTGCTGATGAGGGCGCCGCGTCTGCACTGTCGGTAACATTTCTGATCCCAGTGTTTGGCATTATATGGGGAGCCTTGATCCTTGATGAGCCAATAGGCATTAATACTTTTGCTGGAACCATACTTGTGCTGTCCGGTACTATGTTAGTCACTGGGTTCTCTCCTACTCGGATGCTGAAGAAATCACGAGTTGCTGAGCAGATTTAGGGGCATACTCGTTCAGATCGAGAGTCATAAAATGACTGTTTGGGTCCGGCTGGTAGTCAGCAAAAGGTAAGCAGTATTCAAAGCCAAATTTCTTGTACAGTTCTCTCGCTGGTTTAAAGAAAGACATCGATCCTGTCTCTAGACTAATCCGCTGATAGCCACTTAGTTTTGCTTGCTCAATGGCGTACTGAAGCAAAGCCGAGGCAACGCCTTGGTTTCGAACGCTAGGTGTTGTCCTCATTGATTTCAACTCAGCATGTGACTCAGAAAGCTGTTTAATGGCGATACAACCCAAGAGCTGCCCAGCTTTCCAGCCAGTCCAAAAAGTGACGTCAGGCGCTTTTAAGGCGGATGTATCCAGAGCGTGAACACTTTCTGGTGGAGAGGTCGCGTTCATATCCGCCAAGTGTTCTTGGAGTAAATGGGTAACATCAGGGTGGTCTAATTCGTTGACTTTTATCTTCATCACTTTTCCTTGTTGATGGTGTAGAAATAATCTAAATCTTTCGTAGCAATTTCTCAATCATCGCTAATCAATCAGTTGCTTAAATGTTGCGGATGTAACGAGTTATTGCAGAACCTTGTGTTGTATAAATAAGGTTTAGATCCCATAAATGACATTTCATTAGTATCACATTTCATTGTTACTTGATTCGTGTCTCATAAATAACTCTTATAGGCCGATATTTTTACATAACTAATATTCCGCATAGGGAGTTCTCGGTTAGGAGAGGCAGGGGTTGCATGAAAGAAGTAGAATTCAGAACGATAGATAAGCTTTTTATTAAAATGTCTATCAATGACAAGATGTGGGTAATTTTGGCGATTTTCCTTGTTGCTGTTGGCAGCATCGCTGGTGGAAATTATTACTCTACAATCGAACAAATTGAGAAAACAGCGATTTATGCCGCGAGTCGTCAACTTGATGGGATGCTGAGTACGGGTACAGAAGCGTCAATAGCTGGCCAAGCCAATATTGGCAAGGTGTCAAGCGTAAGTAAGCCTGTTTACAACAACGGCATTGTGACTGTGTCGCAAATTGGTAAGGATGGCAATGTCTACCAACTGACCTTAAACAACCAGTCTCATGATCAGCAAGCACGATCTCAAGCCCTATCCAGTTTCTTCTTTAGTTTTGTTTGGGTGATTCCTTTTGCGGTATTTTGCTACTGGGTTGCGACGTTTATTGGCGGCGCGTTGTGGGTGCTTTACACCACGACTCAAAAGATTGGTGAAGGTGATCTGACTTCGCGTTTGGGTTTTCATCCGGGGCGAGATGAGTTTGGTACTATTGGCTGTGCCCTTGATAAAGCAATGGATACGTTAACCGACTTAGTCAACAACGTTAAGGTAAATGCCAACACATTAAGTGAAACCTCGGCTTCATTCGAACAGGAGATGAAGTTGAGTGAGTCTCAGATCAGCAACCAATACGGCTCCTTAGATTCTGTGGCAACAGCGATGGAACAGATGACCGCTTCCGCGAAAGAGGTGTCCAACATTTCACAACAAGCAACGGGGCAAACTGAGCAGGACTCGCAGCATATTGATGGCAGTCACAAGCGTGTTCAGTCTGCGATCAACGAAATAGACAAACTGTCGAGCTACATTGAGCAGGCTTCGAGTTCCGTTGCCACTTTGAATGACAACACAACGCAAATAAATGAGGTGATCACGACGATCAATGCCATTTCAGAGCAAACGAATCTATTGGCACTCAATGCCGCGATTGAAGCGGCGCGAGCGGGTGAGCAAGGCCGCGGATTTGCAGTGGTAGCCGATGAGGTTCGTACCCTAGCTAGCCGTACTCAAGCGGCGACCGTTGAAATTCAGTCAATGATTGAAAAGTTGCAGGCTGAAAGTCAAAACATTGCCTCGATTACCGAACAGACTGTTGAGCAAGCTCGCACAAGTAGTGACTTGATTGAAGATATTGGCAATGATGTTCAATCAATTTCCGAATCGGCACGCGGTATTATGGACATGAGTATTCAGATCTCTACCTCAGCGGAAGAGCAGAGTGCGGTGGCCAATGACATTGCGTCTGAACTGAGTGATATCCGCACTCAATCGAATACCATACGCAGTGTGGCAGAACAGTCTTCTCAAGGGGTGGCAAATCTGACTAAAGCGTCGCTATCTCTCGCTGACATTCTTAAGCAGTATCGTACCTAAGGTTCGTTATACAGAAAAAAGGCTTGGACGATGGAACTCATCCCCAAGCCTTTTTTGTATTGATTAGGATCTAACGCAGCGTCAGTTTCGAACCATCGAATTTTAGGTTTGCTAATAAATGTTTAGCATTGGTTGTTCCAGCTTCATCAAATTGGACACCGTAGCGAGCGTAATGCAGAGAGCTTTGCAAATTACATATCTTACCGAACAAAGGCTCGAATTGATTCGATTTCCCCATACTAGGTTTTATTTCTAAAGCAATCTCATCGCCAACCTGAAACGCGCGACTTAGCGGTGCTGTGATAAAACGGCAACCACTTTTCGATAGGTCACGGATCTGACAGTCGAGCTTATGCGTTGAGGCATTAACACGAGCGTCAAGATTTACGTCATAACGGGGCTCTTTACGTAACTGGGTGACCTGCATGGTATGAGGGATGGTTAATGCGACCATGGGGACAGGTTCCGCGAACACATGCTCAATCTGGCTTCTAAAGTGAACAATAGCGCCTTCTCCACGATGGGAGATAGCACGTACTGCCGTCCAAAAACCCGATTGGAAAAAGAAGTCCAAATCGTCATCAGAAATTTTAGGTAATTCGGCTAGAACAAGGTTTACAGAGTGAGTACCTATAAAGGTAGATTTACACCGGAATGTGGTTCCAACTGGTGTGGTAATGCCCATGGTAAGCTCACCTCCATGTTCAAGCATGGCCAGAGCATCAGTGCTAGTAAGGGTTGACACACTCCTTTCTTTTGCTGCAACGGGTGAAGATTTGTCTTGGTTGGCAACTGCTTGAGTATTCATCTAGCCTCCATTTATCCTGCCTATTCTTATTTTTACTGCAGGTTTTATTTTCTCTTCAAGATCAAGAAGTGAGTGTTGTTTCTCAAACTGTTAAACTTCTTATATATCGTTATGGTTTTAAATATCAACATAGCAAATAATTGCGATGCATGTATCGCTTTTAGAGGTCAATATGTCACATAAGTTAACATTTGATAGCGCTAGCTCTCTTTTTCGCGTTCATTTAGAAGCGGATTATGAGGGTATTTTGAGGTTTAATGTGCAAGATGATGTCTATGTCATCACTTCTACAAAGGTACCTGAAGAGCTTAAAGGTAAAGGCTATGGCAAGGTAATGATGGAAACCATATTGCCTGAGATTGAGCGTCAAGGAGTGACAATTAGGCCAGAATGCTCTTATGTTGTGCATTATTTGTCACGGCACCCTGAGTGGTCTCACCTGCTTGCTGACCCCTCATGATACAACACCCTATTTATCAGAGTTTATGCCTAAGATTAGGGCTCGGTACATTGCACCGAGTAGAGGTTTTACAACCTTTGTGGGGCGGTTATGGAGAGCTGGTCAGAGTACATCTTGATCAAACGAGCATTGTGATAAAGCATATTCAGTTGCCTCAACCTTCCCATCACCCTAGAGGTTGGAATACTGCTCTCTCCCATCAGCGTAAACTGAAATCCTATCAGGTTGAGCTGCATTGGTATCAGAACTTTGCGCAAGCAGCCCATTGTCAATGTCCCCAACCTAAGCCCATTCTTGTTGAGCAGCAAGACACAGAACTCCTTTTAGTGATGGAAGATTTACATCAATTGGGTTTTACCGAAACGCATCAGTGTGCACAGCCGATGCAGATGGAGTCGGTATTAAAGTGGCTTGCTTGGTTTCATGCATCGCATATCGGAGAAAGGGGAGCAGGTTTGTGGGAGGTCGGCAGCTATTGGCACTTGGATACTAGGCCAGATGAACTGGAAGTGTTGGACGATCACGTATTAAAGCAAGCCGCGGCCCGCATGGACCAAGTCCTTCGCCAAGCTCCGTACCAGACGTTGATCCATGGTGATGCCAAGCTGGCGAATTTTTGTTTCACGCCTGCTGGTGAAGCTGCTGCAGTAGACTTTCAGTATGTAGGGCGAGGCTGTGCGATGAAAGACGTCGCTCTCTTTATGAGTAGTGCGGTTGAGCCGGAACAGTGCGATGAAATGGAAAGCTGGATTCTGGATACCTATTTTTCCCACCTTAAACTGGCACTCAACAAATTACAGCCTGACATTGATGCCAACGATGTCGAGCAAAGCTGGCGGCCGCTTTTTGCGATTGCATGGGCGGATTTTCATCGTTTCTTAAAAGGCTGGAGCCCGAATCATTGGAAAATAAACGCTTATACTGAAGCGTTAACACATGGTGCTCTTGAGTTATTAAAGGCTTACCCGTGAGGTAAGCCTTTTGCATGATTTAACCGAATGACTCATGCTTCATTCTCGCCATGTAATAGGTACTTTGGTACTTGCCCTCTCTGAACGTTGCATTCTTTGCCTCACCTTCGATTTCAAAGCCAAATTTCTTATAGCACGCGATCGCTGCTTCGTTATCCGTATTGACCTCTAGGTGAACGCGCTTTATTTGCAACCAGTTGTCTGCTAAATCAAGCACAGTTTCAATCAACCTACTAGCGATACCCATACCATGATAGTCATCATGTACACCGAGTCCAAAAGTACCACAGTGAGCGGTTCGCGGGCGCTGGGAGTGCTCGAAGCCTATGTTTCCGACCACCTTCCCATCCACTTCAGCAACAAAGCTATAAATCCCTGTCGGTATGTTTTCCAGTCGTTGTGCCCACATGGTTACTGATGGTTGAGGGAGCTGTAGAGTTTCACGTAGCGCTTTGGGTTGTGAATAAATTTCACACATTGCGGCTGCATCGCTCACTAGAGTAGGGCGAATTAGTATTTCCATATTATTACCTTCTCGACTGGTTAAACATGACTCAACCATAACGAGCAAATAAAAAAAGATAAAGCATTGTTTTAACTTATTTTAATAGGCCTAAATTTAGTTATGAAACGTTTGAAGCGTGAGCGGTGCCGAAGACGTATAAATTGTAAATAAGTTTGTTTATTTGTTGACGAAGACTTATGGTGTTTCAGAGCCCATAAAAGGAATAATAAATGAACACGTCGGCTGGCTGGAAAACGCCTCAGAATTTTTTGATCATCATTTCTATTGTGGTGCCCATCGCTTTTTCTAGTTGGATGGCGCTGCTTAACAACTTTGTTATTGAAAAAGCGAACTTTGATGGTGCTGATATTGGTCTTCTTCAAAGTGTCCGTGAAATTCCGGGTTTCTTAGCGTTCACCGCCGTATTTGTTCTGATGTTCATTCGCGAACAGAGGTTCATGCTACTCGCGCTTGGGGCGCTCACTCTGGGTACCGCTATTACTGGCTTTTTCCCTTCACTGTTTGGCTTGTTATTGACGACTTTGTTGATGTCGACAGGTTTCCACTACTTCGAAACGCTCAAGCAGTCGCTGTCTCTACAATGGCTTTCCAAAGACGAAGCACCAGAGATGTTAGGTAAGTTTATTTCTGTCGGCGCTTTGGCATCGCTAATCACTTATGGTGCGCTTTGGGTCTGTCTAGAGATGCTTAACATGGATTTTCAGTGGGTCTATCTGACGTTTGGCGGCATTGGTTTTCTACTGGTGATTTGGATGGCGTTTGCCTTTCCTCAGTTTCAAACCCAAGTCCAGCAGAATAAGAAGCTGGTGCTGCGTAAGCGTTATTGGTTGTACTACGCGCTGACGTTTATGAGTGGTGCACGCCGACAAATCTTTACTGTTTTCGCAGGCTTCCTGATGGTGGAAAAGTTTGGTTACTCGGCGGCAGATATCACCATGCTATTTCTGATTAACTACCTGTTTAACTTCTTGTTTGCAAAAAGAATTGGCAAGTTCATCGGTAAAGTGGGTGAACGTAAAGCACTGTTGTTTGAATACACAGGTTTGATCGTTGTCTTTATTGGCTATGGCTTGGTGCAAAGTGCGGAGTGGGCTGCAGCCTTGTACGTTATTGACCATTTATTCTTTGCTTTAGCGTTAGCAATTAAAACCTATCTACAAAAAATTGCCGATCCTGCTGACATGGCTTCGACAGCGGGTGTGTCATTCACCATTAATCATATTGCAGCGGTATTTATCCCGGTATCGTTTGGCCTCGTCTGGTTAGTGTCACCGTCAGCAGTATTCTACATTGGTGCGGCAATGGCAGTGGTTTCCTTCATTTTGTCGCTTAATATTCCTGCCAAGCCTGAAGAGGGCAATGAAGTACGAATACTGCGCTGGAGCTAGACAGAAAAGCGAAGGTTTAGCCTTCGCTTTTTTATGATGCCGGATTATGGGGATGAGACTCTTTAGCTCTGGGGTGCTTTACTCTATAATTGCCGCGCTTTTATCTGGGACATCCCGTTTTCACCTTGGATACATTATGATTTCGAAAAACCAACTCAAATTACTACGTGCTTTAGGCCAAAAGAAACAGCGCAAAGCGCACGGTCTGTTTTTGGTCCAAGGTGAAAAGAACGTACTTGAATTGGTGAACAGCGAGCTGCAAGTGAAACAGATTTTTGCTACCGGCGATTTTTTGGCTGCGAACCAAGATCAATTAGATGATTTTGAATGCATCGAAGCGTCATTAGATGATCTCACTAAAGCCAGTACACTGGTTAGTAATAATGCAGCAATTGCGGTGGTAGAAATTCCTTCGATCACGGTACCTCAAGCTCAAGGTTTGATGATTGCTTTAGATGGCGTGTCAGACCCCGGTAATCTCGGCACCATCATTCGCGTTGCCGACTGGTATGGCATCAAACACATTGTGGCGAGTAAAGATTGCGCCGACCCGTACAACCCGAAAACCATCAGTGCCACTATGGGCAGTTTTGGCCGTGTCACCGTCAGCCAACTGGATCTGCCAAGTTACTTAGAGCAGGCCAGCATTCCTGTATATGGTGCCTTTTTGGAAGGTGAAAGCATCCACAAAACGAAGTTTAACTCTGAGGGCATTCTTCTGATGGGCAGTGAATCTCATGGTATACGTGAGCAAGCGGCTCAGTTTGTTACAGACAAGATAACCATTCCCGCTTTTGGTGGTGCAGAGTCACTCAACGTGGCAATGGCTACGGGGATCATTTTAGATAACTTACGTCGCCAGCATGATGAATAAAAAGTCTTGAATGCAAAAAAGCGCAGTGATTTACTGCGCTTTTTTATATCTGAAGGTAGAGTGCTTTACTTCTCTAACATACCTAACTTGTCTGGTACACCATTCCACTTCTCAGCTTCATCCATTGCTGGCTTAACTTCGGTTTGCACGGGCCATAGTTCGGCGAGTTCGGCATTTAACTCAACGTAAAGCGTTTGGTCCTCAGGCACTTCGTCTTCCTGAAAAATAGCATTCGCGTCACACTCATCAACACATAAGCCGCAGTCAATACACTCAATAGGATTGATCACCATGAAGTTTGGCCCTTCGTGGAAGGCATCTGCAGGGCATACTGCGACACAGTCAGTATATTTACATTGAATGCAGTTATCGGTTACGACGAACGCCATGATGATCCGCTCTTAAGTTAGTCAAAAGTTGAGGAATGGGGATAATACTCATCCCAAGCGAAAATTCAATATCCAGCATAGTTATTGTTACTGATGCGGTCTGATTTAGTATGACAGACAATTCAAATTCTCGTAAAATGCGCGCCATTGTGAGCTGGTCGCTGAGCGACTCTGGCTAAGACACCTGATATTACGAGACATCAACATGATACGTTTAACTGAAATTAAACTCCCTCTCGACCATGAGGAAGAGGCACTGATTGCCGCCATTACCCAAAAACTCGGTATTTCTGAAGACCAAGTGATCTCTTTCAATTTATTCCGACGTGGTTACGATGCTCGTAAAAAGACAAATATTCTGTTGATTTACACGCTTGACGTTGTCGTTGAAAACGAGGAGCAACTGTTAGCGAAATTTGTTGATGATCCGCATGTTAAACAGACGCCAGACATGGAGTACAAGTTTGTTGCTACGGCACCAGAGAACATTACTGAACGTCCGGTGGTTATCGGCTTCGGCCCTTGTGGCTTGTTTGCTGCGTTGATTCTAGCGCAAAGTGGCTTTAAGCCGATTGTGGTCGAGCGAGGTAAAGAAGTTCGTGAGCGTACCAAGGATACATTTGGTTTTTGGCGCAAACGTACTCTAAACACAGAATCAAATGTACAGTTCGGTGAGGGTGGCGCAGGTACGTTTTCCGACGGCAAACTCTACAGTCAGGTTAAAGATCCAAACTTCTACGGAAGAAAGGTGATTACTGAGTTCGTGGAAGCGGGCGCTCCAGAAGAAATTCTATACGTCAGTAAACCACATATTGGTACCTTTAAACTGGTGACCATGATTGAGAAAATGCGTGCGAGAATCATCGAGTTGGGTGGTGAAATTCGCTTTAGCACCCGTGTTGATGACATCCACATGGATGGAGACCAAATTACAGGTCTAACGTTATCGAACGGTGAAGAGATTCAATCTCGCTATGTTGTGTTAGCTGTTGGACACAGTGCGCGTGACACCTTTGAAATGCTGCACGACCGTGGTGTTTATATGGAAGCTAAGCCGTTTTCTGTGGGCTTCCGAGTTGAGCATAAGCAGTCGACGATTGATGAAGCACGTTTTGGCCCTAACGCAGGTAACCCAATTTTAGGTGCTGCGGACTATAAGTTAGTTCACCATTGTAAGAATGGCCGCACTGTTTACAGCTTCTGTATGTGCCCGGGTGGCACAGTGGTTGCCGCAACGTCAGAAGAGGGTCGCGTTGTGACTAATGGTATGAGCCAGTATTCGCGCTCGGAACGCAACGCAAACAGTGCCATCGTGGTAGGTATTGATCCTGAGCGTGATTACCCTGGTGATCCCCTTGCTGGTATCCGTTTCCAGCGTGAGCTAGAGTCAGGTGCTTATGTTCTAGGTGGTGAGAACTATGATGCACCAGCGCAGAAAATTGGTGATTTCCTGAAAGGTCGCGATCCAAGTGAGCTGGGTGACGTTCAACCATCATTTACGCCAGGTATCCATCTGACAGATATTTCTAAAGCGCTACCGGAGTTTGCAATCGAGGCGATTCGAGAAGCCATTCCAGCGTTTGATAAGAAGATTAAAGGCTTTGCATCTGAGGATGGTTTGCTCACTGGGGTTGAAACTCGTACCTCGTCACCGGTGTGTATCAAGCGCGGCAAAGATTTCCAGAGCATTAACCTAAAAGGTTTCTACCCCGCGGGTGAAGGTGCTGGTTACGCAGGGGGTATCCTTTCTGCTGGTATTGATGGGATTAAGGTTGCGGAAGCTTTGTCCAAGGCGATGGTGTCTGATCTGTAAAAGGTGTCATTCACGTAAGCAAACTCTTCGGCTCTTCTGTACTAACAGAGGAGCCAACCTGTCGCTATCCCTTAGCTAATCTATGTTCCATCTAACACCCACATTGAATTCAACTTGACTGTCAACTCGGAGATATTCTGGTCTATGCATCGAATAATAGCGAGCGCTCATGCTTGTAGGCTAAAGAACAAAACCAGAACTTGTCTTGGGCTTTTGCTTGGGTTACTGATTAAAACGGTCTTGTAGATACTCGATAAAAGTTTTGATTTGGCTTGGAATATACTTAGATTGCGCATATTGAGCGATGATCTTACCTTGATAGTTTCCTCCTACATGCCAATCAGGTAACACTTCTATCACTTGCCCAGAGTCTATGTAAGATTGAATCGCAAATTCAGGAAACACTGAGATCCCGACACCACGCAAAACGGCTTCGCGTCTAATTTCACTGTGATTTACGGCGAATGATCCAGTGACGCTCATCGCTAGTTTTTTTTTGTTGTTGGTAAATTCCCACACTCTATCCTTCGGATTTTCTCCTAAACATAAACAATTGTGCTGATCAATGTCTTCGGGGTGAGTTGGCGTACCATTGCTTTGTAAGTAAGCAGGGCTGGCGCACATAACTAAACGACATTGACCGAGTTGCCTAGCAATCAAGCCCTCAGTAGGGTTATCGGTTATGTGGATTATGACGTCTACCTCATCACCAATAGGATCAATATAGTGATCAGCCACTTTGAGTTGTAAAGAAATATTGGGGAAATGGTCAATGAAGTCGAGAAGCATCGGCATTAAAACTTGCCGAGAGAGTGCTTTGGGTGCGGCCACACGCAAAGAACCTGAAATGTCGGTTTTATCTACCTGAGCCGCAGAGATGGCCATTTTCGCCGAGTTCATCATGTCGCTACATAAACTGTAGACCTCTTGTCCGGTTGTACTTAAGCGCATCTGTCTAGTGGTTCTCTCAAGCAGCTTTTCTTGCAACGCATTTTCCAAACGGGTGATGGAACGACTCACCGAAGAAGGTGACACCCCTAGCTTCTTAGCAGTTCCAGAAAAGCTTCCAGACTCGACCACATTGACGAAAATTGCCATCTCAGATAAGAGAGGGATTAGTTTATTTGTGTCCACAGTGCAATTATCCTTTGCATTTCGGCTATATTGTTTCGTCCAAGTTACTTATGGATACTAATTAAGTCAATTGACAGTATCGCAGAATGATTCAAGGACGGATGTGTGAAAAAAATAAGAAGCATCGGCGATGTTAAGACCGTTGCAAAGGTAGCTAATCATATCTTGACCTTATTTAGTGGTGGGCTAGACAGCTCTTATGTGCTGGATCTGCTAAAGAATTGTGATGTGAAGGTCACGGCGGTTGCCGTTGATTTGGGTGATGGGATAGAACACTCAAAGTTAAAATTTATCACGGATCACTATGGTTTTGACCTCAAGATCATCGATGCAAGACAGGAATTTGTTGAACATAGCCTAGTCTCAGCGATTCAAGCTCAAGCTATGTATTTGAATGACTATCCAGTCAGCTCTTCTCTTTCGCGACCTATCATTGTGAAAAAAGCAGTCGAGTTAGCGGACCTACTGAATTGTGACGCTATTATCCACACTGCAAATCAGTCGCAAAATAGCCTGCGTCGTTTAAACGGTGCGATTGAAAAATCGGGTTTTGGCGGTTATTACGGTTCGCCATATGAATACTCGGCACTGTCCCGTGAAGATAAAGCGCAGGCCCTGTTTCATTCCGGTTTAGTTGGATTCAAGTCCAGAAATATTAGCGGTGATTCCAACTTGTGGTGTCGAGAGTTTGAATCTGGCGTTTTGGACGATCCGGAAAGTTTTGTGGTTTCAGATTCTTTGTTTACCTGGTCAAAGTGGCAACCAGAGAAACAATTAGACAATGATCAAATTAAAATCGGTTTCAGAAAGGGCTATCCCGTTACACTGAACGATAAACCGATTAATTTACTCGAGTTAATTGCCTTCATTAACAACTACGTTGGCGCGTATGAGATTGGTCGTTTTGTAGGGTTCGACCATCTCGATCAGGATGAAAAGGTACTAGAGGTGCGAGAAGCGCCCGCCGCCTTAGTTCTGATAAAGGCTTATAAGTTACTGGAAACGGCAACTTTACCTACAGATGTTCTCAAAGCGAAGGCAATGCATAACGATATGTGGACTCAGGAGGCCGTAGAGGGCCGATGGGGAAGCCTGTTGCAATGTGCAAGCTATGCGTTCATCGCTCACACTGCCGAGTTCGTTTCTGGCAGTGTCTCTTTTCAATTGTCTAGAGGGCATTTCATGCCCTCTGGCATTGTGGCCGATGAGCCAAAGTATCTTCGTGATAGGGATGAATGGGAGATTGATGTAGCTCGCCAGAGAGCTCAACGTGCCATTGAGCTTACCGATCAATCTAGGTCAAGTCGTCAGTTAGCATAGGAACCGCGACCGATGAATTTTACTCAGGATGAAACAACAGAGATTCTCTCTGGCATAGCTAATACATTGAAAAATGATGATTATGTTTTTGTAACTGGTCGGCAAATGACAGTGTTGCTAGAGACCAATGTTGATGAGGTCGTGCGTTTTAAGCAATGCTGGAGCACATTGGAACGCGACAACTATATGGCAGACGGAGGGACCTATCGTTATCGGCGCTATGGTCAGTTTACGAAATTGGCGGCTCAACGCGAGATTAGCATGCTTCCTCATGAGCCTTATGTTCAACCAGCCTTTATCAATTCATTGAACGGCGATATTGAGCGTCATTTTGCACCGCTCAGCGATAAGTTTGTGACTTCCGTATTGTTGGAGAGACTACTGCTGATGTTGGGTGATATCTATGATGCCGCGTTAAATACATCCGCTAACTGGAACATTCGTCTACACCCGTATCGAATTGTCACTAATGGTTCGCAACAAGGGCAGCCGACACCTGAAGGGCTTCATCGTGACGGTGTGACCTTCATTGCTTCTCTGATGATCAATCGAGTGAACGTTATGGGGGGAGTGACCAAAATTACCGACGCGAGCCGATGTTTGCGCGAAGAGCTTATGTTGGACAAAACTTTTGATTTAGTGTTGGCGAATGATAAGCAGACGATGCATGAAGTCTCGCCGATTACACCCGTTGATTTGGAAAAGTGCGCCTATAGGGACGTACTCGTAATAGCATTCACACGGATGGAGGATTGAGATGACAACGGCTGCTGATTCGTTAAAAAAAGGAAGTGTGAGATTTCCCCTCACAGAGTTGCTACTTCTACTCGTAGCGTTATTTTGGGGAACGAGTTACGGCCTGACTAAAAGTGCTTTGGTCTATACGAGTGTTTTGTTGTTTATCTCGATACGATTTTCGATCACCTTTTTGTGTATGCTACCTGTGGTGATTCGAGACTTTCGCCGAGGATTGAATAAAGACTGGAAGATAGCGATTCCCACCGGTTTGATTCTATCGGCGATTTTTTTCTGTGAAGTGTTTGGGGTTTCCCAGACCTCAGCATCTAACGCTGCGTTTTTGATAAGTCTATCTGTCATTCTGACCGCTTTCGCCGAGCTGTTTATTAATAAGAAGAAGATCAGCAACACCTTATGGGTTTTAACGGTTTGTAGTGTGGTTGGCGTTTTGTTACTCACTAGCAAAGAGACGGTAGAGTTTTCTCTAAACAGTGGCGATTACTTTATTCTCACGGCGGCTTTCCTTCGTGCATTGATGGTCACTATGACCAAGCGGTTTACGGAAGGTAAGGCGATCACCACATCAACATTAACGTCACTTCAATCTTTAGTGGTGGCATTGGTGGCTATTGTCTGTGCAGTGACGTATTTACCCGCATCTGAATTTGTTATTCCTGCTTCATTTGAGTTTTGGCTGACAGTCACCTACCTCGTCTTGTTCTGTACCTTGTTTGCATTTTATGTTCAGAACTACGCAGTGCGCCGCACGTCTCCAACGCGCGTTTCCTTGCTGATGGGCAGTGAACCGCTGTTCGGCGCCATATTCGCCATGGTTTGGTTGCAAGAATCGCTCAGTACGATACAAATCTTAGGCGGGGCTCTGATTCTATTTAGTGTGGTGGTTACCTCGACAAAGGAATCTTAAAGCAAAGCGGACTATGGGGTCCGCTTTTTACTAATGACTTACACTAACCACATCCTATGGGCTGATTTTCAACAGCAGTTGAACCCAGTTATGCCTCTTATCGACGATACAGTGGTGTTCAGAAGAACGTGCTCCCGTCTTACTGTCATGTGTTTGTTTCTCAACTTTAAGCTTTGCTAGTGCTAGTTATAGCGACATCAGTTACCATGACAATTATTGCCTTTTCTTTATAAATTTACTGGTTGAGAGAACTCATCAATGAGTGAGATGTTTGATAGACAAAGCAGCTTTGGTTGGCTGATCAATGTAGTGGCGAATGATGCTGCGAAAAACTTGGACACGGAACTAAAGAAGCATGGGTTAACACTTGCCCTTTGGCCGACACTTATGTGTTTGTGGGAAGAAGAAGGCGTGACTCAACGCGATATTGCTCAGAAATCTAAAGTGGAAAATTCAACGACAACTCGTACTCTTGATAAGTTGGAAAGTTTAGGTTTGGTTGAGCGTCACACTGACCCCAACAGCCGTCGCGCTTTTCGTATTTATTTGACCAATGAGGGAAGAGCGTTAAAGGATACCTTGGTCCCTATCCCTATTGCGATTAATCAAAAGTTGCTTAGCGTGCTTGAACCTGAAGAACGTGGTGAAATCATTCGCCTACTGCAAAAAATGGTCGTTGCTGTTTGAGGGAGAGGAATTAATGACTAAGCCACTAAATGAATGCATTGTCCCTATGTATCCAACAATACAAGCGTTGGACGTGAATGCATTGGAACCTGGGGAGCACAAGTTTTGGTTTGCGGTAGCCACAGATGCTATTGGTCATCCGCAGACATTGCCCGTACGTGTGTTTAAAGGTGATAAGCCGGGTAAACGTATCATGATTACCGCAGGTGTTCATGGTGACGAGCAAAATGGAATTCTAACAGCACAAAAATTGGCACGTGAGCTGGAAGGTCAATCTATTTGTGGCTGTATTACCATAGTGCCTACCGTTAATCTTTCTGGCATAGCAAGGCATAGCCGAGACTTTCACTCTGCAGCCCCCGATAGCTCTTCGGCCAACCTTAACCGTGTGTTCCCTGGTAACCCAAATGGTGATGATGCTAGCCGCTATGCGAATAGTCTTTGGGAGAACTTGCTGAAACCCAATGCGGATTTGGCTATCGATCTTCATTCTCAGACTAGTGGCTCTGCTTATCCCTTATATGTTTTCGCTGATTATCGCTTGGATGATTCGATTCGTATGGCAAGGCTTATCAACTCTGATGTGATTCTCAATGACCCTGGAGATCCTGGCATTTTAGAAACAGTGTATAACCGAGCTGATATTCCATCCATCACCATTGAAGTAGGGATAGGTCGATACACGGACTTGGAGATGATTCAGCGTGCCACTAATGGTGTCCTCAACATTTTCAAAGATTACGCGCTGATTGACGGCGACCTTGCCATTGCGGACTTCCCTTGTCTTGAGGGAGAGCGAATTACCAGTGTTCGGGCGGAGCAGGGAGGGTTTGTTGTGTGCCATGTTGAGTTGATGGAGTTAGTCGAGCAGGGGCAGATTTTGGCAACTCAGTACAACAGTTTTGGCGATGAAATTCAGATCTATTACTCTCCAATAAGAGCGACAGTCATTAGTCACAATGTCGAATCCGTGCGAGCGCCTGGTTCATTGATTGTTCGTCTTATAGATTGATTATGACTTGCTATGATTATCGTCCCATGAACAGTGAGATTGAGCGGTGAAAACATCATCGCCTTTGCTCGTATGATAATAGCTACTTGGTAAAAAAGGCTTCTACTGTTATCCACTAGCGCTGATACCTGAATAAATATTGCGGTACTGAGTGTTGACCTTAGCTTGTGGTGTGCGTTAAGTCATCGTCAGGTGGAGCATAACTTGTTGTTAAACGGGGTCCGTAAGGTTAAGTTATGGCTTCGAATCGGTCCGCCAAAACATGTCTCAGAGCGGGTAGCGTTGTAGGCTTATCCAAGCGACCATCCATTAGGTGGTAAATCTTCTCCAGTTCTATGTCTCCTGTTTCGCCAGACAATGCGATAATGGGAGTCTCGGGCGAAAGTTGTTTGATTTTCCGACTTGCATCAAAACCGTTCATCACAGGCATCTGAATGTCCATTAAAACAAGATCGACTTGGGTCGTTTTAAATACGTCAATAGCATTTTTACCGTTATTTGCTTGTATGCTATTGATTCCAAGCTGATTCAAGTACATTTGTGCAAGGGAGCGTTGGACTTTTTGATCATCAACGATAAGTACGGTCGGTCCATCGTTGTGAACATCAACGTTTGCCTCGTGTGACTGTTGGGAATTGCGTTGAGTTTTAGGGTTGTTTGCCAACTCAGGTATATCGAATGTGTCTAAAGCAGGAGCATTTGGTGCGATAGGAAAATACAAATGAAATTCTGTAAATTCTCCTAGCTTTGATCGACACTCGATTTTGCCTCCAAATGAGCGCATGACGCGCTGACAATAACCCAGACCGAGGCCACTTCCGCCACTCTTTTGGTAAGAGAAGAAATCATCGAAGATCTTATCTGCAACCGACTCATCGATTCCTGGTCCTGTATCCCGAAAAACAAGTACATTTCCATACAACTCTGTATGGGTGCTCATCTCAATGCAGCTATTTGGGTATTCTTCAAAATAGTAAACCGCATTGCGGATCAGATTAAAGATAACGAAGTTGAAGAGTGTTTCGTTCACTTTAATTACAAAATCAGTGTGTTCAGGGAGTTGGATTCTTTCCATGAGCACACTATTTTCAAAGCCGTATTGATCTACGGCATACTTAACCGCTGTGTGAATAGAAGTAAATGTTGTTAAATCATGTTCTGTGACAGAGCTGTTGACCTCTCGAAGAATCAGGTCGATCAACTGTCGACCTCGGAGTATCGCTTGTAAGCTATCCTCTATATCAATCTGGGTCTGTTCTATTGGTCCATTGTTATAAATACGCTGTTTTAGTGCCTCTAACTTCAATTGCACTTGTGCGAGAGGATTACGCATCTCATGAGCGATAGAATGAGCGAGTACCCGGTTTTGGTTAATTTTTTGATCGGCTTCAATCGAGCTTTGTATGCGACTTAAAAGTATTTTTAGGGCTGAAATCTCTTCACTGGAGAAAAGCTGTTTGTTGATTTTGTGCGATGAAATGAGCAAGTGCGTTATCGATTGACACTGATCGGAAAGGGGCATAACCAAAGCGATATTATTGGAAGTCATCTCATCACATAGTGCTTTTACCGGGCTCTTTAAATCACGTCTATTTTCATTGATTTCAGACAGTTCATCTAACAACAATATTGAGTCATTGGAAGATAGAAAACCTTTGTAGCTGGAATCAGCATCATCACTGGTGACCAATCGTAACTTATCGTTAGGAATATTGAGTAAACAACTCAAACGTTCCATCGCATCGTCAATGGATAACTTGAAGTCTTCCTCTAATGCGAGAATTTGCTGTACTAGAGTATTCTTGTTTCCATAGATAAGCAGAGAGACATAGCGACTGATGTGCTTGTAAAGTAAATGCCAAGTCATACCAATAAATGCAATCGCTGGGATCAAGAATAAGGCATCTTTGTGCACTAATGGGGCGAAAACATAGCTTAAAAAAACGGCGAAAATTCCGCTGACTAAAAGCGCACTTGTTGTTGTGTATACCAGATATTTAAAGCTGTAGAAGCGGGTTGTTAATAAGGCATAGCCAAAGAGTAGAGTTTCACTAATAGACAAAACTGGAGGTAGCCACGTTAGAGAAAAATCGCCAAAGAAATAGGTAACACCAAGGTGTATGATTACGGTAGATATCATAAAGATTAAAATACCAGCAATCATGTAGTTGTTTTTGGCCTGCGCGATTCTGCCTATATTGCTTCTCATTGCCATCAGGTTTACTAGCGTAAGTAACACAAAGAGCACTAGAATAATAAAAAAGTAAAAGGTATGAGGTCCAAAAATTAAGACAAACTGACTTGGCCCCTCGATTTGTATGTTTTTTACGGTTAGTCCTGATTGAACATTAATATATATGGCATATGCAGAAGCAATCATGAAAGTGGTTTTTTGCCACAGTGGTACTTTGGACTTCTTCTTATCTGCGACTAGTTGGCATGATAGATAGTAAGCAAAGGCGAACGCGAAAAAAGAGGCGAGATTCGCCAGTTTAGCCATGAAAACCCCCATATCATGACCTAGATAAGGAAGAAGTCCGGTATGAAAGTAAAAATTACAGCCTATCCACGAAATAATACACAGAGAATAGGCAATATAAGAGGCATGATATGAGCCTATGATTTTTTCATTATTTTTGACTCTAAAGCAATAATAAATAATCCATAGTAGCACTGCGGCTATTACAATAATCAGGGTTATTGCTTTAGGGTAAAGTATAACAATTGAATCTAAGTCAGACATATCATTCATTTAAGGAACATAGTTGCTTCTGTGAAAACACGGCTCGTTTATATTCACGGAATTGAGTATTGTTTAATGCTTCCGCCATCTTCTCAAAATTCCAGAAACCACGGTAAGTGATTCTATGGTCGTCATTTATATCACAATAACCCGCATGGAAGTATGCATTTTCACTAATTGATTGGTAATAGTTTAGCATAAAAACCTGCTCTATAACTGTAAAGCCAAATTTGTATCCACTCTTATGCATTAAGTTCATGAGTTTTTTCTGTGCTAAGTATAAAAAGTAGAGCTTTTGCTGGGTGCTTCCATTGACGGCTAAACGTAAAACTTCACATACTTGCTCTGTGTTTGATAGCGTACGCTTAAAGTAATGGTCAAACTCTGAAAGAGAGTCACAAGATGGTAACGATTGGTTGTCAAATAGCCGGTAGTGATAAAATTCATAGTAGGCTTGATTGGGTAAGCAAAATGTCCATTTGTTATTAGTAAATTGAGGAGTGTAACTTAGCCAGTTAGTTTGATTGTCCCAATCTTGTACGAGTGCAGAAGCGACCAGAGTAGGGTATGGTTCATTAGGGTTGTCTTTATAGAGGATAAAGTGTTTTCCTTTTTGTGATAAGGAAAGTAGAGGCAGCATCTCATACCACTTCTCACCCTTTACAAATTGTTCTAGGTTACTAAGGGTAATTGCATCTTTAAGCGACATAATGTTGGCATAACCGGGCATTTTGACGATTAGTCCTGAATTCTCGATTTTGTCAACTAACATACAAGCATAATCATTATCGTCGAATGATATTTTGTTATCTGAATTAACTTGATTGATAGCCGTAGAATCTTTTTTTATCGCTTCTATTTCACATTGACACCAAAAGTCTAGCCAGTGAGAGAAACAACATGAAGCTTGATATTCTAAATTACGGATATTTTCAGGAAATGAACTAGGATACTGTGTTATTAAGTCATGATAGTCCATTAATTCAAATAGTGTTGAAAGGCTTCGCAATCTATATTTTGGGAACAGAGTAACCAACTGCTTTTTACGCATGTTAGTTACGCTAAGAAAAATTTCAGCTCTTTGTTTTTTGCTACAATGAGTAAGAACAAGGTCAATCAGACTTTGTTTCTTTTCTTTAATGGGCAAATTTTTATTCGATAGAACATCCAGATTAAAATCAAGCGTCATGACGTACCTTATTGATAATATTAATAATTTTATGTTTTTTATAATTTTCAAATATATCATGAGGGTGTGCGTGTTGCCATGCTAAGAAAAGCGACGTGAGCAGCATTTTTGGTAATAGTTTTAATTTTAGTGTACGCCATATTACCCATTCAGTTGACCCGCAAGTGAAAGTAAAATTTAAGCGAAGTTAATTCTTAGAGAGCTGTGTATATATTACCATTTCCTGTTTGCCTGTTAAGGTATCAAATATGCGACGCGATATAATTATAATGACAATGCTATCACTATGATGAAATCTATTAGTGACGAAAATAAAGTAGTTTTCTAAGCGGGGCGACCAAAACAGCAATTTGGGACACTTTTTCTGATTAATAATTGGTAATACTGGCATCACATTTATTTGTGGGGTCAATAATGCTGTTCAATCAACCCATCACACTTCGGTCCGTTATCCGGCTGAGTCCCATTAAAGTCATGCTGACTTGGCTGATGGTACTGGCTGAGAACGTATTTATGATTTTGCTGCCGCTGTTTATTGGCTTTGCTATTGATGGTGTGCTCAAACAAAACTTGCAGCCGTTACTTATGTTTGCAGCGATCTTATTTGTACTGGTGGTACTCAGTGTTGCCCGTCGTTTTTACGATACTCGTGTTTATGGCGGGATCCGAGTGCGGTTGTCCAATTTGGTTGAGCGTAATTTGCGTGGTCAATCAGTCTCAGTCAAAGATGCCCGACTGTCCATGTCCCGCGAGCTGGTGGATTTTCTAGAGGAAGATTTACCATCGCTGATTACTGCCGTTGTGCAGTTGGTCGCTACGGTTGTCATTCTCGCCACTTTTCACATCAAACTTGCATTATGCGTGTTGGTCGCAGGGCTGAGTATGCTGCTGATTTATGCTCTGTTCCATCAAACATTTACGCGACTTAACGGCGCGTTAAACGATCAGTTAGAGCAACAGGTACGCGTGCTCAGCGGACAGCCTTTTGCGGCGATTAGAACGCACTTTGAACGCTTGAAACGCTGTGAAATCAAACTGTCAGATACTGAAGCGCTGGTGTATGGGCTGATCTTTATTGTCTTATTTGCCGCAGTCCTAACCAACCTTTGGATGGTCAGCATCCTTACTGATCCTACAGTAGGTCAGGTTTTTTCCATCGTAACTTACTCACTGGAATTCGTGGAAACGGCAGTGATGTTGCCTATCACACTGCAAACCTTGTCGCGCCTGATGGAGATCAGCCAACGACTAAATCAAAACTCCGCTCAATTGGCTGCAGAGGAGAAGCCTTATGAAATTTAAAAAGACTCTTGCAATATTAGCTGGCTGTGGGGCAATTTTCGCGGCATTGGTGGTTGTGGATGTTTTAGAGCCTCAGCCAGTTGTGATTGAGCAAAAAGCGCCGAGCAAAACCCCGGTTTCGGTACTGCAAGTGACGCCGGAAGATCACGATTCCAATTTGACTTTGCTGGCAACCACCACAGCGCGTTGGCCGATCCAGCTTAAGGCTTCAAGCAGCGCTCAGTTGGCGTGGTTGAACCCAGATATCGAACCGGGTGTATTGGTGAAAAAAGGTACCTTGTTGGCGAAGCTCAACACCAGCGCTTTAGAGTCTAATTTGGCTCAGGCGAACAGCAGCGTTATGCAGGCAGAATTAAACCTTAAACAGGCACAGCACGAACAAACGGTTGCGCTAAAAATGCTATCACCTACCAAAAGTTCACCGTTTGCTCGCCGTGAGCCACAGTTGTTGGCAGCCAAGGCAGAGTTGGCGCAGGCAAAACAGGCTTACACCAGTGCAGCAAAGTTGCTTGAGGAAGCGAGTGTTGTTGCGCCGTTTGATGCTGTGATCATGCGTCGTAACATCAGCCCCGGTGAATGGTTGGAAGCTGGGCAGGTGACTTTTGAACTCGCCGCCAGCGACTCAATGGATGTCGAGCTGCCTGTTTCAGAACTTCATTGGCAGCAGGTGCAATCCGTGTTGAGTCAACCTGAGATTACAATTGTGAATCGAGATGGCAGCGAGTGGCAGGCACAAGTTCGATATGTCTCACCGCAGGTTGATCCAACCACACGTCAGCGACAAGTGGTTTTGTCTGTTCGCGAACCTTATCAAGGAATGACTCGTTTACTGCCTAATCAACAGGTGAAAGTCATCGTTAGTCTCGGCTTACGGCCTGAAATTGTGAACTTGCCACTCAGTGCGATCACACGAGATGGATACGTCTGGACACTTGATGAGCAAAACCGATTGCAGAAAGAGTGGATTACGCAAATAGGGCAAACGCGTAATCAGGTTTATGCTCGCTTTGAACAGGACAGCGCGAAGGTACGTCAGGTGGTGGTGTACCCACTGCAGTCGATGTTGCCGGGGAAGCAAGTATCCCCGCAAGTTGCGCAGATATTGGTCGCGAAGCAGGAGGGTAATCAATGAGCTGGATGACTAAGTGGTTTATCAACAATCCAGTAGGTGCGAACCTGTTGATGCTCGCGATCATCGTCAGCGGTATTATGGCGTTTGGTCAACTCCGTGTGGAGTCCTTTCCGCAGATTGCGCCGTCATCGGTTGTGATCAATGTTGCCTACCCGGGAGGTACAGCTAAACAGATTGATGAGAGTGTTACGCAGCGAATTGAAGAGTCCATCAGTGGTATCTCTGGTATTAAACAGGTGACTAGCCAGTCTAGCGCAGGAATGTCGAGCGTTGTTGTACGCAAAACCAGCAGCGCCGACCTCAACAAGCTGCTGGATGATGTACGTAACCGAGTGAATGCGATCAATGGTTTTCCTGCTCAAGCTGAAAAGCCTCAGGTGGTTAGAAATGAATTTACTAACTTGGCCGCTTTTGTTGTCGTTTCGGGGCCACGCAGCGATGAGCAGCTTCAACCCATCGCAAGACAGGTTGAGCAAGCGCTAAAAAGTAATCCCAAGATTTCTAAAGTATCCAACTGGGGAAGTCGCAAACCACAACTTATCATTGAGCCAGATCCAGCGCAGCTCAAGAAACTGGGTTTGAGTCTGGAAGATTTAGCCAGCACCATCGGACAGATGTCGCTAGAGTCTCGCACCGGTGAGTTAATCAGTGATAAGGGCCGAATGGTCATCCGTGGTGATGGCTACGCCGATGACGTACAAAAGCTGCGTCGTCTTGCGATCGTCTCTCGCCCATCTGGTACCGTCTATTTAGGTGACATCGCTAAGCTGAGTCGTGGCTATGAGCGTAGTGGCTCCATTGTACGTAATAATGGCATCAATGCTATCGCTCTGCTGATCAGCACCAGCCAGACCGACAACCTGCTCAAAGTGAGCGATGCAATTAAGGATACCTTGGCGGAGCAACGCAAAATCCTGCCTTCAGACATTGAGCTGAATACCATGGCAGACATGGCACCCTATATTGAAGAGCAACTGTTCAGACTCGGTGATAATGCGTGGCAAGGCCTTTTGATTGTGGTGGTGCTACTGGGCATTTTTCTTGAGCTGAAATTAGCATTTTGGGTGGCTGTGGGTATACCGGTCGCCATCGCGGGTACCTTAGGGGCGATGCAACTGGCTAACTACAGCATCAATGACATCACGCTGTTTGGCTTTATTTTGGTACTGGGGATCTTAGTCGACGATGCCGTTGTCGTAGGTGAGGCCATTCATGAACAACGAGGTAAACATGCGAGTGGGCGCAAAGCAGCGTGGCACGGCGTGCACTCGGTTTCAGTTGCAACGGTATTCGGTGTTTTGACCACCATTGCGGCATTTTCGCCAATGCTTTGGATTAACAACGATTTTGCCAAGATTCTGGCTGGATTCTCCGCTGTGGTGATATTTGCGCTGATCTTCTCTCTGATTGAAAGTAAGTTCATTCTGCCATCGCACCTAGCACAGTTGTCCGTGATTAAAAAATCTAATGGCATTTTCTCTAGCATTCAGTCTGTGGCTCAAGGCGGTTTGGAGTGGTTCAATTTCAGAGTGTACAAACCTACCTTGGAAAAGGTACTGGATTATAAGCTGGCGTCACTGCTGGGCTTTGTCGCCGCTATCGTACTGGCGTATGGCATGTGGTCTACTGGGACGATTCGAAGTGCCATTTTCCCCGAAATCCCCGGTCGATACGTTACCGCGAAAGTTGAGCTAGAAGACGGCGCCCCTTTGCCGTTACAAAAGAAAGCCTTAGATCAAATCGAACAGGCGATGATCAACGTCGAAGACGAGCTGATGCAAGACTACCCGTTGAGCCAGCCACCCGTGGTAAACCTGCTTGCGTGGTCCGATGGTTATGGAGAGGTGGAAGTGACCGCCGAGCTAACCAGTGAAGCCTTGAGCCTCTTGCCGAGTAATCTACTGACCGATAGTTGGCGTACTCATACTGGGAGCATTGAAGGAGCGTATTCAGTTCAGTTTAGTGCGGCTGAAGCGCCTGCTGGTGGAACATTCATCTCGATATCATCCAGTGACCGTGAACTTGCTAAGCGCGTCAGTAGTCAATTGGAGGACAAACTGGCTGCTTTGCCTGGCGTAGCGGATATATATGATGACGGTAAAAGCGGCCAGCCTCAGGTGCGGTTAGTGCTTAATGAATACGGTCGGCAGCTCGGATTGACGCAAGACAAGTTGGCGCGATTGGCGGGTGAGGCATTTGGTGAGCGAGAAATTCATCGCTTGTTGGAACAAGGCCAAGAAACCAAGGTGCTGCTGCAGTATCCTCGTTCAGAGCGCAAGACCCTCGCTCAGCTTGAGCAGACGATGGTGTTGCTGTCTGAAGGGAAGAGTGTCTTACTCGGTGATATTGCTGAATTTCGTCATGAGCAGGAGCCTCAAATACTCTACCGACGTAATCGTGAGCAAGTAGTAAACCTCTATTGGAAGCAGAACCGAGACGTTCAGGCGCCTGAGCAGACTATGGCTCAGCTTAGCTCTGAGATCAAAACGCTTCATCAGCAGTATCCAGGAGTTCGGATCAAAGCAGGCGGCGAATTTGAAGAGATTGGTGAAGTCTCAGACGGCATCCGCTTCGCGATGATTTTGACCATTCTGCTGATTTACATCTTGTTGGCGGTTCCGCTGAAGTCTTACTGGCAGCCGTTCATCATCATGGCAGTGATTCCATTTGGTTTTGCTGGTGCTATCTTCGGTCACTACCTGATGGATTTGCCAATCAGTTTGTTGTCTATGTTCGGCATGATGGCAATGACGGGAATAGTGATCAATGACTCATTGGTACTGATCACGCGCTTTAATGCTGAGTATCGCAGCGGTGTGCCGCTTAAACAGGCTTTAGTGACGGCTGGTAGCAGTCGATTGAGGGCGATTTTCCTCACGACTATTACTACGGTATGTGGTTTGCTGCCGCTACTCAGTGAGACCGCTGAGCAAGCGCAGTACTTAAAACCTGCAGCGGTTTCATTGGTGTTTGGTGAGCTATTTGCCACGGCGGTAACCCTGCTTCTGATCCCAATACTGCTGGGGATGACCAGTCGTAAATCGGCAAAGCCTGTCGAAGATGAAGTGGCATTAGAGGGAGCCTAATGCTGAGCGTGATTGATTTTATCCGGTTGAAGGGCGATAGTGATCCTGTCGCCCCAGTGAGGCCTGTATCTATGTCACAGCAAGAGAAACCTACATTTAAACTGGTGCCCGAAATTGCGTTATTAGAACCGCTGCCAGAGCATCTTAGAAAGCGCTTTGCTCACGCATTGAAGTTGATGCATGACGAACTGGCAGAACACAGAACGTGGGAGCAAATTGCTACAGAGAGCGCTATATCTCCTTATCATTTCCATCGTCAGTTTAGCGAATTGTTTCATGAGACGCCGGGGCAGTATCTTAGCCGATTACGACTGCAAGTCGCGGTGAATCTGCTGCTCAATGATGAACCTTGGAGTGTGATGGAGGTAGCTCACTATTGCGGATTCTCTTCTTCACAAGCTTTAGGCAAGGCTTTAAAGAGAGAGCTTGGAGTGACGGCGAAACAAATTCGCCAAATGGGTTATGACTCCACACCGCGAGAGACTGCTGATTTTATCGCTAAGCTTGCTCACCCCGGTGCTCAGCAGTCGATTGAGACAGAGCTGGCCAAGTCTATGCCGACTGAGTTGATTTGGTACCCTCAGCGAGGTATGAAAAAGATCGCTCTGGAAGATCCTGACTGGGATTCGGTGATCGAAATCTATGGCAAAAAAACTGTCAATCTACTCGGCGCAACGCCGATTAACCAACTTGAAAAAGTATGGGACCAAATTGAGACATTTATTGGTGATTGGCAAGTCGACGAAGCTCTCTACGATTTTGTGATTCCTGAAGGGTACTACCTGTGCGCTGAGGTGTATCTGATTTCTGATGTTGCTTACAGTGCGGCTTTAGAAGCGCTGTTTGAGATCGTACACGAGCAGAAGTTGGAAATTGATGGTAGTGCTTTTTTGATTGAAATGGTTCGTGATATTGAGTTGACCTTAGCAGGGGGCGCAACGTTTTCATTTCAGATACCTATTACCCGCTAACTCTATTCATCGGGCCTACTCGAATCACTTTGCTTATGGGTGCTGCATAAATAGTCATATATATGCTCGATATAAAAGGGGATAACTAAAGAGTCTGTGGTTATTGTTAAAGCACGTGCGTACAAAATGCCACCAATTGCCTTAGCTCCATAACGTATTGATTTATATTATTATGCGTTTTTAGTGAATTATTTTTCATTATTTGCTTGAGTGTGAAATCTTTGTCGTTATAATTGCGGCAAAGAGAACTTATTCACTAATTGTGAAAATATAATCATCTAGGGAGCAGTCAGATGAGTGATACACTTTTAGCCGAAGAGAACCACAAAAACAGTCGCAACATATTGATGTTCGCAATTCCGTCTTTGTTGGGTCTTTTCTTTTTTCTTGCACCATTAACCATTGATGGCAACTTCACCTTTCCGCTAGCGCTCATGGCGAAAGGCGTCAAAGCGGTCCTTGGGGATGCGATTTTACCAACCGTCACCGCTGTGATTTGCTTCTCTGCGGTCGCTTCTATTCTTGCCAGTCTTATCAAGCCAACTTTTGTGACTCAATCTGCATTGATGACAAGACTGTTTGTTCTGACGCCAGTTTGGCTAGTCGTTCGAGTTTTAGGTGCAGTATTCACTCTCATGGCTTTGCATCAGATCGGGCCTGAAGTGATTTGGAACGGCAACACCGGTGGTCTGGTGCTTAATGACCTTCTGCCTTCTTTGCTGGTGACTTTCTTCCTGGCCGGTTTGCTGTTGCCACTGTTACTCAACTTTGGTTTGCTTGAGTTGCTCGGTACTGTTCTGAGCCGTTTTATGCGCCCGGTTTTCCGTTTGCCAGGTCGTGCTGCGATTGACTGTATGTCCTCCTGGCTAGGTGATGGCACCGTTGGGGTGATTCTGACCAGTAAACAATATGAAGACAAAAAATACACTGCGCGTGAAGCAGCGGTTGTCGCGACTATGTTTTCTCCGGTTGGGATTTCTTTCTCGCTGGTGGTATTAACTCAGGTTGGCTTAGAGAATTTCTTTGTCCCGTTCTACTTCTCTATCTGCTTGTCTGGTGTGATTGCTGCGATGGTGATTCAGTATCTGCCACCGTTATCGTATAAGAAAGACCTGTACATTGATGGCACTAAGCCTAATCGTAATGATGAATTGGTGCCTGCGGGTCAGTCGGTTATGGGCTTTGGCTTGAAGTTGGCACTGCACAGAGCAAGCAAAGTGAAAAGCCTTGGGGCGGTTGCTAAAGAAGGTGTGCACAATGCACTGGACATGGTAATCAGCGTGCTACCTGTGGTTATGGCGATCGGTACTTTAGGTCTGGTTGTCGCTGAAACGACGCCATTATTCTCATTACTGGGTGCACCGTTCATTCCGCTGCTAAACGCGTTGAATGTTCCGGAAGCAGCAGCCGCTGCGGAAACCATGCTAGTTGGTTTTGCTGATATGTACGTACCTTCGATCATCGCAGCGTCGACGATTAATGCCGATCTGACCAAGTTTGTTGTGGCAGCGTTGTCTGTAACTCAGCTGATTTTCATGTCAGAGACTGGTTCTGTGATTCTAAGCAGTAAAGTCCCTGTGAACTTTTTGGAGTTGGTTGCTATCTTCCTGCTAAGAACGCTAGTTACGCTGCCAATCATTGTGTTGGTCGCACATTGGATCTTCTAATGCGTTGATTGACACTGCCTAATGAACTAGCCCGCTACGTCTGACCTAGCGGGCTAATTTGTTTATGGGCTACTTATCATCAAAGCTGGTACAGATTTAACTCATGCCCGAGAGCTAGGGAATACGATGTTTATTGGCATTTGTATTATGCGGAGCTGCTTGAGCCAGCTCTTAGACTGACTCATTATGGATGATCAACAGCCGTATGTTTTTTCTATATAAAGCTCAAACTGCTCACACATCAGCTCATCAGAGGTATCGTTATCAGCTAAACAATTGGCGCCATCAACGATGCTGATCTTTGCATTCAACGGTGCTGCATTGATTTGTTCACGATCATTTAAGTCGGCAATTTTTTGCTTTTGAATTTCCCACGCTTGATTGGCAGTGAGGCTGCATGCCTCGGCAAGATATTTGGCATTGAAGCCTTCTCCTGTCAGACTCTTGATGGTGTCATTGTGAGATAAGTGATTGCCTGCACGCCAATAATGTTCTGCCAGTAAGGGACCGATTTCAGGATTGTCAGTCAGATACCCAAACCTGTCGAGGAAGTAAGCTCGTGTTTGATACACTGCCATGTTTGCTAGCAAGTAACCGTGATATGCACAGGATGCCTCATCAGAAAGTAAATGAGGAATCGCCATCAATGGGCGAGGACTGCACTCTAGTCCCAGGATCTGCTTCTCACACTGACGTGCTAAAGCCGTAATGTGTTCCGCCGTCAATTCCTCATCGCTAAGTTGATACAAAGCTTTTTCGAAGTAAGGCACCACTAAAATGCTGCGTTCCTGATACGCCTTAAACGGCTGGCTACAATTGATCATCGATTGAATGATCTCGTCTGGAACTGGATTACCGTCCACATCTAGAGCGTATTGTTTCAGCCAGTCAGCATCATTCAGCAGGCTGTCACAGAACATGGATTGAGTTTCGGCGTAAGCCATCGACGTCGGTGCAAACTCTTGAGAAAAACAAGGCGAGTTCATCTTGACGTTGGCAAAGTGCGCGGCATGACCACCTTCATGGAAAAGGGTGTTGATACCATCATAACCGCTGCCAATCTGATCGGGTTTTGCATTACTGGTGAAATTGACCTTGGCCGCGACCCATTGCCCATCGTCATAAAACGAAGGAATAGGGCCGTGGCAAAAACCATTTTGGTATTTTCCTTGACGATCCAGCAAGTCCAAAGTGAGCTCTGCGCCAGAGTAATCAATGTTCAGCCGGCCAAAAGATTCTACCCAGCGTCTGAGTGACTTGGAAAACGGTACATATGGATCCAGTTCACGCATCGAATCGCCAGAAAAGGAGTAATTGAAGTTGTAACCTGTGAGCGCATTTTGGCCTTTTTCACTAGCGAGTTTGTCTAAACTGGTGAGATTGACTTGTCTGGTTCGCTGCTCGAAATCATCCAGAATGGCAAACAACTCAGTGGTGGTCATTTTTTCGTTTTTAAGCACTGAGTAATCGAAGAAATTGTCGTACCCCAAAGAGCGGGCAAACTGGTTGCGCAGTTTGACTAGGTCAATAAAGCCATTACCGAGGAGCCACTGTTCAAGATCTAACAATGCTTGATGTGCTGACTGGCGTACGGCTTCATTATCGTTTGCCATTATGGTTGAGCGCAGTGCCGGTAAAGAAGCGTCAACTTGATCTCCCTGTTCGTTGACGTAAACCAGCGCATGGTTTTGTTTTTTCTCAAACAGTGCAGTTTCAAATGCGATCAGTTCCGTCTTAAGAGCCTGAGCTTTATCTCCTTCGATAGCGTGTGAGCGAAAAGTGGCTAGCCAGCCTTCAAGCCCGATTTGAGTTTGGTTACGTTCTTCTGTATCGGCTATTTCATTGAGCGTACTGAGCTGTTGTTCGATAGTAGCAATCTGCTCAGCATTACTTAGGAAGTGAGTCCATGCGGTTTGCGCAGCCGTGTAACGATCATGTTCATTACTGATCCCCATATAGGTGTCCCAGAATAAATCTTCTTTGGTACGATGAACGTCTAGGTAACGCTGGTTGAGATCTTTGAGGTATTGAGTGGCAGTCATTTCAGTCCATAAAATGTGGGTATGAAGTAGTATTATCACATAACTGATTTAATGGAATCAGTTACATATGTTGCATTTTTGTGTTTTCTCAATTTCTAACGTTAAGTGAGTTTAGCTCCAAAACTCACCAACATACTGTTGGTGATTTCTTCCATAAAATTGGGCGTTGCAGTCAAACGGGGCCATTAGGTTTGGTTGAAGTAGACGATTATCAATCGGTTGAAATATGTGCTTGCAGTGTGTTTTGAAACTTGTTAAAAATTAGATATGAAACTGATTTACTCAAGCGCTAATCAAACTACCACCACCACGAGATTGCTCGGGGGGTAGTTTTTAACGTCTATAAAAAAACCTCTGAGCGAATTCTCCGCCAGAGGTTTTTTTATACCTTGGTTTTGCTTTTCGCTCAGAACACACACAAGGAAAACGATATGAATACTCATCGCGAAATTGCAGAACAACTCGATTTATTTCACTCCGAACCCCAAGCTCCGGGGATGATCTTCTGGCATCCTAGTGGTTGGCGATTGTTTCAGACTATTCAACGCCATATGCGTCGTGTATATCGCCAAAATGGCTTTCAAGAAGTCAATACGCCAATCTTTATGAAGCAAGAATTGTGGCAGACTTCAGGCCATATTGACATGTTCGCTGACAATATGTTTTTCGGTGGTGGCTCGGACGATAACAACGGGTATGTGTTAAAGCCAATGTCATGCCCTGCACATATTCTGATGTACAAACGAGGTGTTCATAGCCACAGAGACTTGCCGTTGAAGCTGTTTGAGTTTGGATTGGTGCATCGAAATGAAGCTTCGGGTTCACTGAATGGCTGTTTACGAACTCGTCAGTTCACTCAGGATGACGCACACGTCTTCTGTCGATGGTCGCAAGCTGAAGAGGAAATTTGTCGATTTCTGCAACGCGCAAAGCAAGTTTATGGTGATTATGGCTATCGAGAACTGGGAGTAAAAGTGTCGACTAAGCCAGAAAAAGCACTAGGGTCGGGTGAGTATTGGTCGAGAGCACAAGCGCTGTTGGCCTCCGCTTGTGAGCATGAGGGGTTACGAGCAGAATTTCAGCCGGGAGAAGGGGCTTTCTATGGGCCTAAGATCGAGCTGTCATTGATGGATTCTATGGGGCGTAGCTGGCAATGTGGCACAATTCAGTTCGACTTCAATTTAGCCGAGCGGTTTGACGTTCAGTACACTAATGAGCAAGGAGAATTTGAAGCCCCTGTTATTATGCACCAAGCAATGTATGGCTCTATTGAACGTTGGATTGGCGTGTTGTTGGAATCGTCTCAAGGACACCTTCCTGATTGGCTGCATCCTATGCCGATTGCCATTGCGTCGGTGAGTGATTCTGACCATGACTTCACTCGCCAGCTTGAAGCCGTTTGCATCGAGCATGATATCCCTGTTTCGGTCGATCTGAGCTCGAGTTCAGTAGGGCGAAAGCTTAAGCGATTCCATAAGCTCAGGATACCCTATGTGCTTGTAGTGGGAGACAAAGAGCGAGCCGAAAACAGTCTAGCGATAAAATGTCGTGAGGACGGGACAATTACTCAGGTAGCTGTTGATGAACTCATTGTTTATCTCAAGGAAAAACTAAGACAATCACACCAGAAAGGGGGCTGTTCGGAGGCGACACTTTCTTTGGCTTAGTTTTGGTCGATGACAGTGACAAATGAGGTAGGCCAACAGGCCTACTTTTGTATGGCTGACTTAGGCTTCATCGCCTAGACTTTTACTACTCATCTTACCAAACTGCGCTCTGTACTTCTGCGGGGAAACACCCACCAAGCGACGAAAGTGATGGCGCATAGTCACGGCGTTATCAAACCCGGCTTGGTTAGCCAATTGTTCGATAGGTAAGGACTCGGTTTCCAGCAACCCTTTTGCTCTTTCGATGCGCTGTTGGATCAGCCACTCTTTGGGGGAAAGGCTAAAACTGGCGCGAAATTTACGATCAAAAGTACGTCGAGACATGCTGGCTTGCTGCGCCCAGTCTTCAACCGTGATGGCTTTATCCAGATTCTCAGATGCCCAGGCGATCGCTTGTGAAAATGTGCCCGGAACTTTGAGCATGGGTGTTTCAACAAACTGCGCTTGTCCGCCTGTTCGATGGGAAGATATGACCAGCCTTTTCGCGACCTGATTGGCAATCTGATAACCGTAATCGTGACGGATAATTGCCAGACCCAGGTCAAGTGCTGAAGCGCTTCCGGCTGAGCATCCAATTTGTCCATCGACTACGTACAGTACATCTTTCTGGTATTCGACATCAGGAAATTGCTCACGAAATGCATTCTCATACATCCAGTGTGTGGTGGCTTTACGCCCTCTAAGCAGCCCGAGTTTCCCCAGTAAAAAAGAGCCTGAACAAAGTGACAAAACGCGTTTACCCTCGCTGACAAACTGACGAATTTCGCGCTGAATAAGTGGAGGAATATCGTAGTCTCCAGCCGGCCAGCCGGGAATGATCAATGTGTGATAACTCTTTAAACTCTCGACGAATTTCGTCTTGAGCGTAATACCGCCTGTGCTGTCAAAATCTTTATTCTCCATATTAATGATCTCGCAGTCATACCAAGGATCGAACTCAGGCCGTGGTAAGGCAAACAGTTCCGCAGCGCAGGACATTTCAAACAAGGTGATGTGAGAGTGGGCAAGAATGGCAACTTTGATCATCTGGAAACTCGTTAGTGAGTGATAGTCTTTGGCTGATTGTTATCGAATATTGACTTTTAGGCCAGTGTTGAGTTGCTTATTTGAACGCAATAATGTTTCAAAAGACAAACAAGGAGACGTTATGACAAGTGCAGTAACTAGAGTTCCAGCCGCTAGTAGTGAGCGAGCGCTGGAATATTTCAGTCGACTATTGGAGTTTGAAACAGACTGCTGGGATGTTCATCATGCTATCACCAATGAGCGTATGGACTTTGTGTTGCTTGATGTCAGAGGAGAAGAGCTATTTGCGCAAGGACAGGTAAAGGGAGCGATTAACATTCCTCACCCGAGGTTGAATGAAAAGAGCCTGAGCGCTTTTCCACCAAATACACAGTTTGTGGTGTATTGTGCCGGGCCACACTGCAATGGTACCGAGAAGGCGGCTATTCGTTTGGCAAAATTGGGTCGACCTGTGAAAAAAATGATTGGTGGCGTCGCAGGCTGGCTGGATGAAGGGTTTGAGCTGGTCAAACAGGAGGCTGAAGCATGCGCTTAGTGGTTGGAACAGATTCTACTTGGTCTTTGCGCGCTTGGATATGTACGTACATTGCAGGGGTAGAGATGGAAACTCAGGTGATCGATCTAACGAAACCTGAGGCGAAAGAACAGCTTAAATTGGTTTCTCCGACAGGGCTCGTACCAGCACTCATTATTGATAACAACAGCGTGATCCATGATTCGCTGGCCATTAGTGAGTATTTAAACGAGCTATCGGGAGGAAAATTGTTACCTCGAAGTGATTTTCAACGATCAGAAGCACGGAGTTTATGCTGTGAAATGCACTCAGGTTTTGTCGCACTGAGAACGCATTGCTCGTTTACTCTGGATAAACCGGAGGTTGACTCACTTCCTATGCAAGAGCTGTCCTCTGATCTTACGCGTATCAATACCATTTTTGCCAAGGCTCGGCTGCCGTTTATGTACGATGAACCGACCATGGTTGACGCCTTCTATGCGATCTTAGCTTATCGTCTCGAACGTTACGGCCTTTCTCTTCAAGGCAAAGCGGCGGAATACCAAAGAAGCTTGCTTGAGTGGCACGGGTTAACTTATGCGATTGAAGCAGCCAAACAGTGGCGTAACGGGTGATTGAGGAATCCACAATAACTCTATGACTAACATGCATAGAGTCATTGTGAAAATGTCATTTGAGTCATCACGAGAGGCTCAATACACTTCGCGCTCTTTTGTTTTCTTGCTGAGACTATGAATTATGTTTTCTCAATCACTTTTTGCTCAGCTCGTGAGAATGACGATATTGCTTTGCCTAACTCTGTTGGCCGTCCATCAGTCACCGCGTCTGATGGAACTGTTAGCGGAGCAGGCGATCAATAGCGGTTGCCACCAGCAAAGTCACGATATGTCCGGTGACCATTCTCATCATCACCATCATTAAGGTCAGTTCATGAGCATTTTCCGTTTTCCAGCAATGGTCTGGTTAGGTATCGCCATTCTGGTTATCTGCCTAGGTATCAGGCAATCTTTTGGTATTTTCATGATGCCGGTTTCAGATTACTTTCAAACCGGACGTGAATTTTTCAGCTTTGCTATTGCGCTGCAAAATTTGCTGTTTGGTGTCTTTCAGCCTTTTGTCGGTATGGCTGCTGACCGATTCGGCGCAAAACGCATCATCATCGCAGGCGCTATCGCGTATGGTGTTGGACTGTATTTGACCTCTATCGCTGTCGAGCCTTCAACACTTTATTGGACGCTGGGTGTTCTCGTTGGCTTGGGCCTGAGCGCAACCAGCTATGTCATCGTTCTTGGCGCCGTTGCTAAAGTTGTCCCTGCGCAGCACGCAGCAAAAGCATTTGGCTTGACCACTGCTGCCGGCTCTTTTGGTATGTTTGCTATGATTCCCGGAGCGCAGATGCTGCTGAGTGATTTGGGATGGCAAGGGGCGCTTCAGGGCTTTGCTATGCTTTGCTCAACAATGATTGCATTTGCATTGTTTATGCAAGCGCCGAAAACCGCAGCCAAAAATGAAAACTCTGCTAGTGAGATGAAAGAAGATCATTTAACGCTTAGTCTGGCGTTAAAAGAGGCGTTGTCTCATAAAGGTTATTGGCTGATCCATCTTGGTTTCTTCGTTTGTGGCTTCCACGTGATGTTCATTGCTACCCATCTACCTAGCTATTTAGCCGACAAACAGTTACCTGCCTCAACGGCTGCAATGGCACTTGCTTACGTCGGTGTTTTCAATATCTTCGGTTCTTATTTTTGGGGAGTAATGGGCGATAAATTCAGTAAACGCCATGTGATGTCTGCGCTGTATCTGATGCGTACTTTGGTCATTAGTGCGTTTGTGACATTACCAGTTACGGAGCACACAGCATCGATATTTGGTGCAGCTATTGGTTTTTGTTGGCTAGGCACTGTGCCATTGACGTCTGGCTTAGTGAGGCAGATCTTTGGCGCTAAGTATCTGTCGACGCTTTATGGGCTGGTCTTTTTCACTCATCAGGTCGGTAGCTTCTTAGGCGCTTGGGCTGGTGGCCGTATTTACGATTACTACGGTTCTTATGAGCCTATTTGGTGGTCGACGGTTGTTCTCGCGTTTGCTGCGGCGATTATTCATCTGCCAATCAACGACAAGCCTGTTCGACGGTTTGCGGTAGCGTAATAAATTCATTCGCCACAAGTCTTAGTTCCTGTTTCTCACGTACTAATGTAAAAGAGAAAAGTCAGGAGCTGAGGCTTGAAACAAAAAGTTGGTCTTTACTGGTTCACTTGCGATCTTCGCATCCAAGATAACCCATTACTATGGCGGGCGAGTCGTGAGGTCGACAGCCTGCTTTGCATCTATTGTTTACCTCAAATGGACAGCTATCTGGTCCGCTATTCACAAGAGCAGAGTTTAGGCTCTGACAGATTGGCATTTCTACAGCAATCCGTGGCCTGTTTATCACAATCTCTCGAAAATATGGGCCAGCAGTTGATCGTATGTGATGACCGCCCCGTAGACGTTCTCCATCGTTTTATCCGAGATTATGATGTCACGCATTTGTACTGTGACCTATTTTCCAGTGTCAATGAGCAAAGCGTAGTCGACAGATTGTCTCAGCTTCACTCTGATCTCACCTGTATTCAAGAGTCAGTTAACACACTCTTCAGTCAGCGCCTTCTTTCTTTTACGTTAGGCGAATTACCCAGCACTTTTACGAAATTCAGAAAGCAAGTCGAGCATCTTCCTATCGGTGTAGAATCAAGCCTGTCTTTGTTACCTGAACAACCTGCGCAGGTAATCAGCACATTAAACATAGAAGAGGCACCATGTCAGCTATTCGCTGGAGGAGAAACTCAGGGGCTCGCTCATTGTTTAGGTTACTTTGCTACATCTTTAGCAAGTCACTATAAACAAACTCGCAACGAGCTTGATGGTTTTGACTTTTCGACTAAGTTTTCTCCGTGGTTAGCCGTAGGATGCCTGAGTCCGAGGAGAATCTTTGTATTGCTTAAAGAATATGAGCAGAGGGAAGGAACCAACGACTCAACGTACTGGATTTTCTTTGAGTTGCTGTGGCGGGAGTATTTTCATTGGTATGGAAAGCAGTGGGGAAGACGTTTGTTTAAGTTTTCTGGCGTTAAAGATATCGCACCATTGACAAGCTTTTACAGCTACCGGTTTCAGCAATGGAAACATGGTGAAACGCAATACCCAATCGTCAATGCGTGCATGAAACAGCTTAAAGCGACGGGGTACATGTCTAATAGAGGCAGGCAACTCGTAGCAAGCTGTTTGATTCATGAACTTGGTTTGGATTGGCGCTACGGGGCCGCCTACTTCGAGACTCAACTCGTTGATTATGATGTCGCTTCGAACTGGGGGAATTGGCAATATTTGGCGGGCGTGGGCGCGGACCCCAGAGGTTCTCGTCACTTTAATTTAGCGAAACAAACTGAAATGTACGATCCGGATAAGATTTTCATAGAGCGGTGGCGCGGAAATAAAGCAAATACGCCAAGTGATCATGTTGATATGGTCGACTGGCCACTCTCTTGTTCAAAAGGAGATGAGTAAGATGACGTTTAACACTATCCGCCTTATTCTCGGCGATCAGCTCAATATGCGTCACTCTTGGTTTAAAGAATCAGACAAATCTGTGTTGTACTTGATTGCAGAGCTCCATCCTGAGGCGACTTATGTTAAACATCACATACAAAAAGTGTGTGCATTTTTCGCAGCAATGCAGGCTTTTGCGCATGATCTTCAGCAAGATGGGCACGAAGTGCTGCACCTCAATCTGGACCAAACTTTGGCATTCTCTGATGTCTCGCAACTCGTCCGTCACTATGTCAAAGAATCTGGTGCAACCGTGTTCGAGTATCAAAGACCAGATGAGTTTCGTTTAGCAACGCTCCTCGATGAAATAGAGATACAAGGCTGCCGTATTCAACGTACAGAGAGTGAACACTTTCTTCTGCCTTTTGAGCAGATTGAACAGCATTTTCCTCCAGGAAAGCATATTATGATGGAGCATTTCTATCGTAAAATGCGAAAAAATTTCAGCATCTTAATGGAAGATGGAAAGCCCAAAGGTGGAAAGTGGAATTACGATGCGAACAATCGCAACAAACTCAAAATAGCGGATATAGAGCGTTTGCCAACCCCGCTATTGTTTGGCAATGATGTCACTGAGATTAGAGCGTCGCTTGAGCGGCACAATATCAGCACTATAGGGCAACTTGAAGGCCCATTGTTGTGGCCGATCAACCGCAATCAAAGTCTGACGCTACTTGCCCACTTTTGCTCCGTATGCCTACCTAACTTTGGCCGGTTTCAAGATGCAATGACCCAGGCGCATGCATCAAAATGGTCGCTTTACCATAGTCGATTATCCTTCGCCTTAAACAGCAAAATGCTTCACCCTCTCGAAGTGATTGATAGTGCATTGTCAGCGTATGAGTCGAACCCAGACATAGATATTTCTCAGGCTGAAGGCTTCATACGTCAAATTCTCGGTTGGAGGGAATACATCCGAGGCGTGTACTGGGCCAATATGCCAGATTATGCTGAGCACAACCACTTCGACGCTAAACGCGACTTGCCTGAATATTTTTGGTCTGGAGAGACGAAAATGGCATGTATGAAGGAAGCCATAGGGCAATCGTTGGATTTCGCCTATGCGCATCATATTCAAAGACTCATGGTGACAGGCAACTTTTGTTTGTTGACAGAGATTGCCCCAGCCCAGGTTGATGAATGGTATCTCGGTATCTATGTGGACGCGATTGAATGGGTAGAAATGCCTAACACCCGAGGTATGGCTCTATTCGCCGATGGTGGCATTGTGGGAACGAAACCTTACGCTGCGAGTGGTTCGTACATCAATCGAATGAGTGATTACTGCAAAGGGTGCCATTATAACCACAGCAAAAAAACGCAGGACGATGCTTGTCCATTGAATAGCTTGTATTGGCGTTTCATGCACAAACACAGAGAAACGCTAACGCAAAACCCGCGTATTGGCGTTATTTATCGGTCTTGGGACAATCTTGAGGAACAGGCACAAAGTGAGATTTTGCAAAAGGCAGAGTATTATTTGGCGCATATTGAAAATTTGTAACTCAATCTCTAGCGTGATGGGAAATAAAAATGTGCCAGAGGGTATTTAGGGAACCGCTTGAGAATAAAATGGATTATGATTAAGACCTTTGATCCCAACGGTCTTTGTTTATATGTATGCGGAATGGATAACCACAGAGGCGTTACTCGCTGCTTTGCTGATTTTTCTTGGCTCGTTCGTGCAGACGGCGATTGGTTTTGGTTTAGCGATTGTTGCCGCACCGCTGCTATTTCTTATCTCGCCAGATTATGTTCCTGCTCCTATCTGCTTGGTAGCGCTTTATATCTCAATTCTCAATGCACTGAAGCATAGAGATAGCGTAGAGATTGGGGGGCTTAAGATGGCATTAATTGGTCGAGTACCGGGCTCTATCGCGGGTGGTGTGCTATTGGTGATGGTATCGACCGATTTGCTGGCGCTATGGCTTGGCTTGCTGGTATTGTTTGCAGTCGCAGTGAGTCTACTTCCTTTTCGCATTGAGCCTACACCAGCCCGCATGGGCGTAGCTGGTTTCTTTTCTGGTTTTTTCGGCACTAGCTCTGGTATTGGTGGGCCGCCGATGGCTTTGTTGTTACAACATCAGGAAGCGAATCAGCTGCGAGGCAATTTGTCGGCCTTTTTTGTATTCAGCTCAATCATTTCATTGATTATCCAAATGCCTGCGGGCTTTTTGACGACGCATCATCTGTGGATCAGTATTCCGCTTCTTCCTGCTGCGTGGTTGGGGTATAAACTCGCCTTAGCAACGACTCAATCTCTGCCCAAAGAAAAGATTCGCCTTGGAGCATTGATGCTGTGTACCGTCAGTGGTGCGACGGCAGTCTGGCAGGGCTTGGTATAACTCATTTTATTGACGTTCATCTTAGGTTAAGGAAAAAACATGATACTAGAAGTCGCCATCTTGGATGTGAAGCCAGATATGGAGAAAGATTTCGAGCAAAACTTTGCAAAAGCTCAGGCCATCATCTCAAGTATGAAAGGCTATGTTTCACACCAGTTGCAACGTTGTATTGAGAATCCGGGGCGCTATATCTTGTTAGTGAACTGGCAAACATTGGAAGACCATGAAATCGGGTTCAGGCAATCTGCTGAGTACCAGGAATGGAAAGCACTTTTACATCATTTTTATGATCCATTCCCGACCGTAGAACACTATGAGAGTGTGTTCGATTAAGGTTTTCTAAAAGGAGAAACAACAGGTTATGAGAACGATAGGTAATATAATTTGGTTTTTGCTGGGCGGAGTTGTCATGGGCCTGATGTGGTGGTTCTTCGGCCTGCTAGCTTTTATCAGTATCGTTGGTATCCCTTGGGGGCGGGCCTGTTTTGTGATGGGCAATTTTTCCTTCTTCCCGTTTGGTCAGGAAGCGATTGCCCGAGATGAGCTGACCAATGAAATGGATATTGGCACTAGCCCATTGGGCCTAGTCGGCAACGTCATTTGGTTTGTGTTTGCAGGTATCTGGTTAGCGATAGGTCATATCCTGTCAGCAGTGGCATGCTTTGTGACCATCATTGGTATTCCATTTGCTATTCAGCACCTTAAACTGGCGTACATCTCGCTAGCTCCGATTGGTAAAACTGTGGTGCCGAAAGAGCAAGCGGCGATGGCTAGGTATTGTAAATAATGAAAGCCCCAATTGGGGCTTTTCTGCTTTCAGTCAAAGATTAAGTGACGCCCGCCTATATTATAAGCGTTAGTGAGCTCCTCGCTCAGTTGTCTAATAAAAGAGATGGCTTAACCCGACAGTTTGGACCTGTATGACATTGACCCGATATAAATGTCATTTATAGTAGTGCGCTAAATTAGCTACTTAGAAAAAAGAATAACCCCTTAATGCTGCGCTGGATAACAAAAATAAAAACCTTCCTCTGCGCGTCAAGTTTGATCGTATCTACAATCAGCTATGCGAATCCCCAGGCTGTAGAACTGGAGCTCTACACTCAGGAATTTCCGCCCCTACAGGTGGAAGTAGATGGTGTGGCTGAAGGTTATGTGGTCAAGTTTGTCGAAGCTGTTGTACAAGACGCTGCTCGAACCTTTCCAATGCAAGTTCATCAGATTCATTTCACGCCTTGGAAACGAGCAATGCGAATCACACAAAATCGTAAGAACGCCTTGCTGTTTTCCATATCGCGTACGCCAGTCAGAGAAGACAAATTTCATTGGATTGGTGAGGTCTCACCCTACGAAGTCGGGATCTACCGCCATGTTAATGGGCCAAGATTAGAAACGGATCAACTGCAGGCGCTCAAAGGCTTTCGTTTTGGTGCACAAACTGAGGGGTCGTTTGAAGAGTTGATTCAGTCTCTGGGTTTTGAGCGGATTATCCCAGTCAACTACGGTAAGGATGCGATTCGCTTGCTGCGTGCGAATCGGGTCGACTACGCGCCTTTGGTGACGGTCAGCTACCCCTATCGGATGGAACAATACGGCTTTGAGCCTGAAAATTTTGTTGAAGTGATGAAGGTAAAGCCATTGTGCAAAGCATTGTGGTTAGTTACGGGCAAGCAAACGTCTCCGGAGATAGTTCATGCTTTAACTCAAAGCTTTGATACGTTGAAAAAACAAGGCAAGCTCGCAGCTTTGATTGACGCTTATCAACCGGATAGCGCTGTGATGCTTCGTTATCGAAAACAGGTGGCTAAGCAATAATAATGGGCCTGATGGCAGGCCCAAATGGAGTTACAGTTCTTCGCCATAGATGTCAAAAGAGAAATATTTTTTCGCAATCTTGTCATACGTACCGTTGGCGCGAATAGCGACAATCGCTTTATTGAATTTCTCAGTCAGTGCTTTGTCACTCTGGCGTAATGCCAATGCTGTCCCTTCGCCTATGTAGGCTTTGTCGGTCACAGGATTGCCGACAAACTTGAACCCCTGTCCAATCTCTTTGGCTAGAAATGCTAACGCTAGCTGATCAGAATTACCAAAAGTCAGATCCAAGCGGCCGTTTACCATGTCAATGTAGACTTCATCCTGACCGGTATAGCGTTTGATCTCTGCGACGTCGCCGAATTTGTCCGTTACATAACGATCGTGAATTGTACCCCCTTGAACACCAATGACTTTGTCTTTCATCCCTTGCGCTGAAATGTCGACTTTAGCGTCCATCGCTGTGACAAAACGAGCCGGAGTTTGGTAATACTTGTTGGTAAACAATACACGCTTTTTGCGCTCTTCGGTGATACGCATTGAAGCCATGATGACATCCGACTTTCGTGCCAACAGGCTTGGGATGAGTGAATCCCAGTTCTGAGCGACCCAGGTACAATCGAGTTTGGCTTCAGCACACAGTGCATCGGCAATTTCGATATCGAATCCAGTTGGGTTACCGCTTTGATCTTTGTAGTTAAACGGCGGGTAAGTGAAGTCGGATGCCAGACGTACTTGCTTTGCAAAAGTAGGCGTAGACAGAAGAGCTGCAGTACAAGCAATGACACTAAGCACTTTTTTCATGTTCGAAATCCTTATCTTCGTTTTTCATGGATACTGGGTCAGCGAAGTGGCCAATGATGGTAGCGACTTCCTGCATAGATTCTTGTGAGCCAATCGTGATTCTCACGCAGTGATTCAGGCTCGGTTCGTGTGATTGGTTGCGGGTGACGATTCCAGCGTTAAGCAAATAGTTGAACAGATCGATATCCGGTCGGGTGCGAATCAGCACGAAGTTGGTGGAAGAAGGGTAGATCTGCTCAATCCAACCTAATGACTGGATCTGGTCAACGAACCAACGTTTAGTGGCGATCAACTTCTGGGTACTTTGTGTCACTTTGGCCAACCCTTCTTGGCTCAGTGCGTTTAACACGATTTCGGCTGAACTGTCTGGCATTGGGTACGGGGGGACCATTTTATATAGGTAGTCCATCACGGATGTATCAGCGATAATGAAGCCACATCGGACAGCAGCAAGGCCAAAGGCTTTAGAGAGAGTACGAACAACGACCAGATTTGGGTATTGCTCGATTAAGCTGATAACGCTTTCTTCAAGTTCAAAATCAATGTATGCCTCGTCCACGACAATCAGTGCTTGATCTTGTGTTTGTTCGAGCACAGACAGTACATCTTGTCGACTCAGCATCTGGCCTGTCGGGTTATTGGGTGAACAAAGAAACACCAAGTTTGCCGACTCCGCCGCTTTTACAACACCGTCTACATCCAGAGCAAAATCCGGCGCAAGCAAAGGGATGTCGATGGTTTCAACGGCAAGTGAATCAGCACAAAATTCATACATCGCATACGTAGGGCTACAGATAGCGATGCGACTTTTTCCCGGTTGGCAGAAAGTGCGCACGAGAAGATCAATCGCTTCATCAGCGCCTCTCACTGCGAGAACGGGCTGTTGGGTGTGGCAGTAATCCTGATAAGCGCAAGCGATGTCCTGAGGCAAAAAGTCAGGATAACGATGGTAAGCATTTTGTTGGTCGCTGAAATGCAGTGGTTGCTCTAACTCGTTGGCGTTTAGCCACAACCGACCAGACCCTCCAATGCGTCGTGCAGATTGATAAGGTATTAATTTTTTTATGTTATCTGGTGCGATCTTGTCTGCCAGTGACGTCATTTCAATATCCCTTTACTGCATAATAAATCAATAATAAAACGAATTAATAAGTAGAATTTCTTATTCGATAAAAACATAGTCAAAAATCCATTTGAGTAGAATCGAAATAAAGGCATACTAGCTATGCAAAAAACGCATAGCTAGTAGGGTGGTAATGATGCGCTTACCTTCGACGAAAAACTTACAGGCATTCTTAGCAACTGCTGAATACCTTAACCTGACCCATGCCGCTGAGTCGCTCAACATGACGCAAGGTGCGGTCAGCAGGCAGATTCAGTCTCTCGAATCTTTGATGGGAGTGAACTTGTTTTATCGCCGTGCTCGAGGACTCGCCTTGACGCCTGAAGGGAGTATGTTCATGCCACTCGCACAAGATATTATCAAGCGCTTACAACGCTCAGTCAGAGAAGTGTCTGAAAGTGCCAACCGTGTAAAGCTATTAGCACCCAGCTGTATTACCACCTGGTTACTGGCGCGCTTAGCCAATTTTCAGCAGACCAGCCCTGATGTGAATGTCGAACTGACTTCAACTACTAAGCACCAGTTTCATCCAGATTTTGACAGTTTTGATATGGTGATCGTTTATGGTAAGCCAGTGCGAAGTAAACAGGTTTCCCAAACCCTGTTGTTTGATGAAATTCTAGCGCCCATTTGTTCACCTCAGTTGTGGTCACAGTGCGTCGAGCGGAATGAACCCTTACAAGACGTTTTGGTCAATCGCTTTACTTGGTTACATGCAAACCCTGAGCAGTCTGACTGGATGCTGTGGTGCAACAGTTGTGACGAATCTACACTTAAAGGGAAAGGGAATCAGACGTTTGCTACGTTAGATCAGGCCATGAATGCCGCTCAACAGGGTTTTGGGATGGCCGTGGGAGATGTCACCTTGGCGGAGCAGGACATTAGGTCAAATCGCTTGCTCTGCCCGTTTGATAAACGTATCCGATCTGGCAATAGTTACTTTCTGCTTTCAGCCAATCAAGAGCCGAATGAATCGGTCAAAGCGTTATCTGACTGGCTGGAACAACAATAAGGTAAATGATGGAAATTTGTTTATTAGGGACATCATCAGGTACACCAACCAAAGCAAGAAACGTCTCTGCTACGGCTGTGATGGAAAGTGTAGGCAAAGGCTGGTTTCTGGTTGATTGTGGTGAAGCCACCCAACACCAGTTGCTGCATACGCCCTTGTCGCTCAATTACCTCAAGGCGATTTTCATTACTCACTTACATGGTGACCATTGCTTTGGTTTGCCGGGCTTACTTGCCAGCGCTGGAATGAATCGTCGTTCAGATCCTTTAATCATTATTGCGCCGAAAGGGATCCGAGAATGGCTTGAAGCGACAATGCAATTTACTAAGCTTCACTTGCCTTACGAGCTTCAGTTTGTCTCTGCTGAATCTTTGCCCTCAATGACGATAGGCCAATTCACTATTTCGTTGTGTGAATTAGAGCATCGTGTGCCTTCTTTCGCCTATTGTTTTACCGAAAGTACGGTAAAAGCTTATCTAAATTTTGACAAGCTGGCACAGCAAGGTGTACCACAAGGCCCGTTATGGGGGCAGTTAGTCAAAGGGCAAAATGTCGAACATCAAGGCAAAACGCTGATCAGCGAAGAGTTCACTTATTTGGAGCATGGGCCAAGAAAGCTTGTTATCGCTGGTGATAATGCCGAGCCTGAGCTGCTCAAGCACTTATGTGAAGAATGCCATTTGCTGGTTCATGAGTCGACTTATGCCGAAGCTTTTGCCAAACAGGCGAAAGCGTTTGGCCACAGCTACGGAAAGTTGGTTGCGGAGTTTGCCGAAGTCGCTGGTATCCCTAACTTGATTCTTACCCATTTCAGCCCACGTTATCAGCGACACCCTCAAGCAGAGTTGTCAGTCGAGATTATTCGCTCAGAGGCTGAGCAGGTATACTCTGGCAACTTATTCCTTGCACAAGACTTACTACGCTATCGAATCGACAAACAGGGTAAAGTGACGTTAGTCGAGCCACCTATTTCATCACCACCTGATTGAAGTCTATCCAACCGTTAGCAAGCAGTGCAGGTGCTGTCACGGTGTCTGAGATATTGAGATTCTGTTCTACATGAAAGAGTGGTTGATAAATGCCTTGTTTGATTAAGTTTTTCTCAATCTTTTCAAACTGTTTGAGCCTCGTGGCTAGTTTGGGTTTTGCCATATATAGTTGTTAGCTTTGGTGAGCAAGCGGTATTCGTTACATGCTTTATACTTCAGTTGCTGGTCGCGATAATATTGGTATTAATCCGAGTTCGATTTATTCAGTAATCATCACTATTGAACGGCTTTATATTTTTAAATTTGTCATAAAATATAAGGGTATAAATATTACTTTTCTCATTTTTTAAATTTAAAATATCTGAAAAATGACTATGAATGACTTTTTCTTCATTGTAATGAACTATGTTTTTTATAAATCACTGTTTCTATTGATTATTATAAATATAGTTAGTTTTATCTATAGGGAGATTTGTATAATACAAATCTCCCTATAGTTTCTATCAATTAATAGGTTTTATACTTGACACTAACTGATTTTGTTTGAAATAAATTGGTTTAATTTATGATTGATAAAATAAATACTGTTGATATTGTGCACTTGTTTGGTTTATTAAATAATTGTTAAAAATGGTTTGTATTAATTTAAATTGTTAATGTTATGTTTATCTCCGGCATTTATAAAATGCCACGATAAGGAGAATCATAATGAAAATAGCCAAGCATTTTTTGGCAGTAGCCGTAGCGAGTGCGATGTCACTATCTGCACATGCCGGTGAGTCAGTTTATTTAAGCAAACCAATCAACTTTACATCATTTTCCGGGCTGAACTCTCAGCTTGGTGTAGACAATGCCTCCAGCTTCAAAATGGTAAAAGAAGTCAACCTGAAGAAGCGTGGTATCTACAAAGTCAAAGTCCAGCAAAATATCTGGGGAGTGCCTGTTTGGGGTCACTACCTAAATGCAACGCAAAGTGCCAAAGGTGGTGCCCTAAAAGCCGTTCAGGGTAAATACGTTAAGATGGCCGGCGTTGATCGTAAGTTCGTAAAACCTTCTCTCAACCGTGCACAAGCACTAGAGCTGGCGAGCAAAGATCTTAAAGCTGGTGTTGCAGCGAGTCCATCTTTAGCGAACGCCAAAGACGACCTTTACGTATATCAAGACGGTGATAAAACTCGTTTGATTTATGTGATTTCTTACCTAATCGAAGGCAAAGCTCATCCGTCGCGTCCGTTTACCATGTTGGATGCCCACAGCGGTGAAATTATTGAACGTTGGGAGGGGATTGCCCACGCCCAAATTGGTACTGGCCCTGGTGGTAACGAGAAAACAGGCCAGTATGAGTACGGTACTGATTACCACTACCTTGATGTGACGGAAAACGGCACTGAGTGTGTAATGGAATCCGATAACGTTGTCACCGTGGATCTGAACGGTGCGACATCAGGCTCTACGCCTTATTCCTATGAATGTCCGCGTAATGCGCACAAAGAAATCAATGGTGCTTTTTCACCGCTGAACGACGCACATTACTTCGGTAACGTTGTATTCGACATGTATAAAGACTGGTTTGATACGGCACCGTTGACGTTCAAACTGATGATGCGTGTTCACTATGGAAACGGTTACGAAAACGCTTTCTGGGATGGCCAGGCAATGACCTTCGGTGACGGTGAAAGTTACTTCTACCCTCTAGTGAGTTTGGATGTATCCGCGCACGAAGTCAGCCACGGTTTTACTGAGCAAAACTCAGGTCTTATTTATGCAAATCAGTCTGGTGGTATGAATGAAGCCTTCTCAGATATCGCTGGTGAAGCCGCTGAATACTACATGAAAGGGACTAACGACTGGATGGTCGGTCGTGACATCTTTAAAGCAGACGGTGCATTGCGTTACATGGATGATCCTTCACGTGACGGCTCTTCTATCAATCACGCTTCTGACTACTACGATGGTCTTAACGTTCACTACAGTTCTGGCGTATTCAATAAAGCCTTCTACCACATCGCGACCACACAGGGTTGGGATACCAAGAAAGCATTTGAATTGTTTGTTCTGGCCAACCAGATCTACTGGGCAGAAGACAGTGATTTCTGGCAAGGCGCCTGTGGTGTGAAAAACGCTGCAAATGACCTAGGCTACAACTCTGAAGATGTTGTGGCGGCATTTGGTCTGGTTGGTGTTGAGCCATGTGCTGAGCCACCTTTGCCACCTGAGCCAGAGTATCAACGTCTCGAAAACGCTCAAGCAGTGACGGTTGCTGGTGGTACAGGCTCGAAAACTTACTTCGATATAGAAGTGCCAGAAGGTAAAGATAAGCTAACGGTAGAACTTGGCGTGTCAACTGGCGACCCAGATATCTACGTTGGTCTTGACTACGCACCGAGCTCTCAGGAAAACATCTGTAAGAGTGAGTCGGTGACTGATGAAATCTGTGTCATCGAAAACCCAACGGCTGGCCGTTATACCGTCAATGTATTTGGCTACTCTGAATATGCAGATGCAAGCCTTAAAGCATCGTTTGATTCCGGTAGCACTAACGTTCCACCAGTAGCTTCATTCAACCACGTTGTCACGGGCAAGAAAGTTGACCTAACCAGCACGAGCAGTGATAGCGATGGCGAGATTGTTTCTTACCAGTGGAATCTTGGTGACGGTAACTCTCAGTCAGGTGCTGTGGTTAGCCACACTTACGCAGCAGCTGGTGATTACGTTGTGACTCTGACGGTAACAGACAATGCTGGTTCTGCGACGTCGACTAATAAGACCATCACAATTGAAGATACGGCAACAGACGCGTTCCCACTTAAACTGCAATTTGGTAACAAGCAGCCTAATGGTAAGGCCCGCGTTAAGCTAGCTTGGGAATACCTAACAGACGATTACTTTGTTGTGAAACGCAATGGCAAAGTGGTGGGTGCAACTGAATTTACCTCTTACGTCGACAAGTTCCGTCACAACGGCACGATTGATGTTGAGTACCAGGTATGTACCTCAGGTGACGTTTGTTCTGAAACGAAGCGTTACCGCTTCATCAAAGCCAACTAGTCCATTCTAAAAACGACGGGGCTCCTTATATGGGGCCCTGCTTTTTATCAAGCCTAAAGAATTTATAAGGAACTCAGTTCTGCTATGAAAAAGACATTACTAGCTTTAGCTCTATTTGGGAGCGCTTCCGCCTTTGCTGCTTCAGATGTCAACGTACTGAAAGATGGAGAAGTGTGGATTACCACAGATGCAGATGCGCAACATTTGGTTACGCAGCACGGGGCAGCGGTAGTCAGCGGCTTTGCAGCGAATCCAAATGCTGTTGTCGCCAAAATTAATGAGAAGCAGTTGGCGGCGCTTTCCAGTCATATGCACGAAGCAAAACACCGTTGTGGTGGTTACATGGTGCATGCAGACAAGGCAAGCGCAATGAAAGCAGCGGGTATGCCACTGTCGATGAGTACGTTTGAGAAGCCGGTGATCAGCCACCACGATACGGTCGAGTCGTTGATTGCGCAGGTTGAACCAAACAACATGGTTACTACCATTGAAAACCTAACCAGCTTTACTAACCGTTTTTATACCACCTCTACGGGTATTGCTGCTTCGAACTGGTTGCTAGAGCGCTGGCAAGAAGAGATTAAGGATGTACCTTATGCCTCAGCTCAGCAAATCTCACACAGTGATTACCCACAGAAATCGGTTGAAGTAACTTTAGTCGGTGCCAAGCACCCAGACGAGATCGTTGTGGTGGGTGGTCACCTAGATTCAACAGTTGGGTCATGGACAACCGAAGGTACAATATCACCGGGAGCCGATGATGACGCTTCGGGTATAGCGACGGTGACGGAAGCACTTCGCCTGATGATCGCCAGCGGTATCCAGCCAGATCGCACCATCAAGTTCTACGGCTATGCTGCAGAAGAAGTGGGCTTGCGAGGTTCTCAAGACATCGCTCAAACGCTGAAAGGCGAGCAGGCTAATGTTGTCTCTGCCTTGCAACTGGATATGACCAACTACAACGGTTCGGCTCATGATATTACTTTCATCAACGATTACACCGACGCGAATTTAACGCAATTCCTCAGTGAACTGATTGACACCTACGCGAGTGAAATTACTTATGATTTTGACCGCTGTGGCTACGCCTGTTCTGACCACGCTTCATGGCATAACGCTGGTTACCCGTCAGCAATGCCGTTTGAAACCATGTTCAATGATTACAACCCGCATATCCACACTGAACACGACACGCTGGAGAATTCCGATCCAACTGCAAGCCATGCGAGTAAATTTGCTAAGTTAGCGATCGCCTACTTGGTTGAAACCAGTTTGGATGATGTTGAGTCGCCAGTGAAGGAGCTGGAAAACGGTACGCCAGTGGAGAATCTGACGTCTGGTTATTTTGATGAACAGTTCTTCGTTTTCCGCACCACAGAGCCAGGTGAGGTGACGATTTCTATTACAGGGCCACGCAGTGGTGATGCAGATTTATATGTGACCTACGAAGGTTCGGTTTCGAAAACAGAATATGACTGTCGTCCATTCCAGAATGGCAGCAATGAACAGTGTGTATTCAATAAACCAGCCGGTGAGTTCAACATTATGATTCGTGGTTACCGTAACTTTGATGAAGTAGATATTGTGGCTAGCTTTAGCCCAGAAAATGCACAGGATCAGAAGCAATAACAGAAAGAAGTCCACCAAATGGTGGACTTTTTTGATGATGAGTCGTCACTGAATTTTGGTTTAGGGCAAACCAATAGGATATCTGGCGACCGACATTCGTCACTTTTCCCTACCTATATACTGGTGCAAAGAATCCTGAATAAGTGTGTTCAAGGGCTCGTGATCGCTAGCTTCGAAGTAGATATCTTTCTGGTGAGTTACCCTCGCCAAGCATTGGGTGACTGATGAGATGCAATACCGACCAGTGGAAAGGTATCTATAAGTTCTAACGAGAAGAGGCTGAGAGCTGAACTAGGAGACACTGGAGATAGGTTTTACTTTAAAGAGCTTAACGCTCGAAACCTAGCTCATGTCATCGAAAATTAATTTTTCTAATTCACTATTATGAGTCGTGGTCATAAATTTTCTGTATGAATCCTTGTGTTTTTCGGACAGATTATTCTGCCAAACTCTATTTTTGCAGTGGTCTGATGAGATATTGAGTAGTAGCACAAGTATTTCCCACAATAATTGTGATGGCTCTTTTTAAATTGAAAATGCGTCTTTTTTGATCATTTCCCTTAATTTTTTTATGGGTATGATGCGTGTGCGCTTTGTTGCATTGGAGAGGTATATGAATTCTATAACAAAAAGAAACCAAGATATTACTAAGGTGCTCGATAAGCCCTTCACCATCAATGTTGACGGAAAAACCATTCCGGCTGTTGAAGGTGAGAGTGTACTCAGTGCTTTGTTAGCTTCAAACATTCGTCAGTTAATGAAGAATGATTATGGCGCTGAATCAGGCGCATACTGCGGAATGGGAGTGTGCCATTGTTGCTTGCTGCACATTGATGGTCGTCACAAGCAAAGAGCTTGTCAGACGATCGTGAAGCCAGATATGAAGGTGGAAACTAGCCGCAATTTGGTGATGGAACAAGGGGGGGAGATATGACTAATAAAGTCGTGATTGTAGGAGGTGGGCCGGCAGGTATGTCGGCGGCAACCGAACTGGCACGCTTTGGTATTCATACCACCGTCATTGACGAAGCACCGAAAGCTGGAGGGGTTATCTATCGTGGGCCGTGGCGCAAAACAGCGGACATGCCCCACTTAGATGAAAAACTCACCAAGGCGATGGATAAGCTTCAAGAAGATTACCAGAGTAACGCGTCTTCTATCGATTTAAGAACTCAGACAAGAGTACTTGGGCCTTTAGGAGAAAACAGCTTGTTGCTGACGCATGATCACAAGCTTTCTCGCATTGACTATGACCACCTGATATTGGCCACTGGGTGTCAGGAAAGAAGTATCCCTTTTCCGGGATGGCAGCTTCCTGGAGTGATGCTACTAGGCGCTATACAGCTTCAAATCAAGAGTGGTTTAGTTCGTCCTGGGAAGAAGGTCGTGATCGCGGGCAGTGGACCACTGTTGGTGCTCGTCGCTTGTCAGTTACACAAAGCTGGTTGTCAGGTTGAAGCGATTTATGAAGCGGCAAAGTTTTCGTCAATAGCCAAGGAAACATTTGCAATGCTCAATCGCCCTCAGCAAGCGTTAGACGGGCTATCAATGATGTGGTACCTAAAGCAACACAATATCCCTCTCCATTACGGTTGGGGACTTGTAAAAGCAGAAGGCACCGACCAACTCAATGAAGTCACTGTTGCTCCTTATGATAACAACTGGTTCCCAGATCACTCTCAGGCTGTGACTCATGTTGTTGATACTTTAGGTGTGGGCTATGGCTTTGCTGCTCGCTCACAATTAGCCCAGCTCATCGGTCTTAACATAGAGTATGACCACATGAGCGGGGCGATCCCCGCCGTTGATAAATGGCAAAAGAGCAGCCAGGAAAACATTTTCTGCGCTGGTGATAGCGCTAAAATTGCAGGTGCAGACGCTGCCATGCTTGAAGGCAAGATTGCCGCAAAAGCCATTGCTTGTGAAATGGGAAAACTGGGCAGTGCGGATGCAGAGCAATACATAGTTGAGATACGATGTAAGTTATCTCGTCTCTATCGTTTTCGTCAGGCATTCGACAATGCGGGTTTCCGTGAGTTAGGCCTACTTTCTCTACCAGAAGAAGATACGGTGATATGTCGCTGTGAACAGGTTAAGAAAAAAGCGATAGATGAGGCGATAGCTCAAGGCTGCCGCGATATTGTGACTCTAAAAATGCGTACCCGCGTAACTATGGGTGACTGTCAGGGCAAAACCTGCGCTCACTATTGCTACGACAGATTGAAGAAAGAAGGGTTCAGTCAGGAACAAGGCTTAGTACGTCCTAGATTCCCACTTGATCCAATCCCATTTGCAGCGCTGGAGGAAGAATAATGAAAGCGTATGATGTAGTCATTTGTGGTGGCGGTGTTATTGGTGCGTCCATTGCTTATTTCCTTAGCCGACAGAAAGATCTAAAGATTGCCGTCGTTGACTTCAAATATCCAGGGAATGCGTCTCGAGCATCGGCAGGTGGGCTGTGGGCGATGGGCGAATCGACTGGACTTGGTTGTGGTGTCATCCTTTTTAAGACGTTGTCGAAACAAATGCAGGAGTCTGGGGTTAGCGAAGCGCCGGAAATGAATCCTCATATAATGCCAAAACCTTTTTTTGATATGGCGATGATGTCGAACGCTATGTATCCCGCTCTATACGAAGAGTTAGTTGAAAACCACGGTGTTGACTTCAAGTTTGAACGCACTGGGCTTAAGTTTTTGCTGTTCGATAAGTACGATCGTATGTACGCTGAGCAAATCGCAGCAGCAGTACCGGATCGTCATGATCACGTCCGCTGGGTAACTCAAGATGAGCTGCACGCTGAAGAGCCGAATGTTTCCAAGGAAGCCATTGGGGCGATGGAGTTTGACTGTGACCATCAAATTAATCCGTATCGTCTTAATGAAGCGTATTTAGAAGCCGCACGCCAAAATGGGGCTGAGCTGTATCTGAATACCAAAGTGACAGGCATTGAAAGACAAGGCAATCGAGTTACTGCGGTAAAAACCGAGCAGGGTGTGTTGCCGTGTAAAATGATGGTTAATGCTGCAGGTGCTTGGGCAGAGACCATTAGTCAGTGGGCAACCGGTTATAAATTACCCGTGTTCCCGGTGAAAGGACAAGTGATCATCACAGAGAAACTGCCTAAGCTACTGAATGGTTGTCTGACAACCAGTGACTGTTACATCGCGCAAAAAGACAATGGTGAAATCTTGATTGGTTCAACGACTGAAGAGCGCGGGTTTGATACCAGTAACGACATTAAGTACATCAAGCAGTTAGGTCAAGGTGCGATGAAATCCATACCAGCGCTAAAAGATATGAACATCAAGCGTTGTTGGGCGGGCTTGCGTCCGGGGTCTCCAGATGAGCTACCGATTATTGGCCCTGTTCCGGGTGTTGAGGGCTACCTCAATGCATGCGGACATTTCCGCACGGGTATGTTGACGTCAGCGATCACTGGGCGAATTCTTGATGAGCTTGTGAGAAGTTTGCCGACTTGCGTTGATATCTCGCCTTTTTCTTACCAACGCTTCCTAAATAGCGAAGGGGAAATGATTGGCAAATACCAACTGGATCACGCGTTGTAAACACGCTCGCGTGTAATTAGAGCTGAGCCAGCAACCAAGCTGGCTCAGCTTCTGGTTAAGGGCGTCCCTTACTACGCTTATTCAGTAGTCAGTTCGTCAGTAGATATCAAAATCCAGCCTTCTTCACATTCACAGTCAAGCCTAAATCAAGACAAGGTTTGTCGTTCAACACTTCATTCAATTAGTGATGATGTTCCATCTGGCAGTCAAATTTCACCCAGCCGTGTTGCCTTTCTTCGTAAACAGAAAAGCTTGGGGTATGAAAATCTTGTTCTTGAAAAATACCAACAGGTATAACAATAAAATTTCGGGCTGCACTGAGTTTGAGTGACATTGTCGTACTGCATCTAGGACAAAACGAATAGGTGACTTCATTACCTGAATCACTGATGCGAGTGTATTCGACAAGATCTCCGCTGAAAGAAACTTGCTCTTGCTTGAATCTAGCTTGAACTCCGAAAACGCTCCCCGTTCGCTTTTGGCATTCAAAGCAGTGACACACTGACGTTCTCACTGGCTCACCTCGGCAAACCAGATTGACCTGCCCACAACTGCAATCGGCCATACGTATTTTCTGCTCGTGTTCCATTTTATCTCCTTGTCCTTGCTGCTAACATGATGCCACTGTGTTCATGTATTTGATAAGACATACTACAAGATGAAAAAGCGCCTTTTACCTATTCCTCTGATTCTTTTGATTCCGATCTTCTTATTAATAGTAGTCACAATCGCTGGCCTCTACCGATTCAGCCTTTCTGATGAGGAGATCATGGCAAAGTTTCCTAATCAAATGGCGAGCAGTGATGCTGTGATGAAGTCTGTTTTTGGTCTTTCGACTATGAATCCTTGGACGGTGAAAGTACCTGAAAGCCAAGCTTATACGTTTATGGAAGAGCTAAACCCAACGACAGGGCTAGCAAGTGGCACTTATGAAGACGGTGAAGAACGTGGTGTCGTTACTGTTGATACCAGTAAGTTGCTCCAGGTTACCCCGACTATTTATACCTCGATTATGACTGTCTCAAACCAAGGCTCTGGCGTGTTCTACTATTTGGTAACGTTTCACTATGATGAGTTTAGAAAACGCATGATTTCAAAAGAAGCTCAATTCCTAGGGGACCGGATCATCGTAGATTTGCTAGAAAAACAGCAGCACAATATAGTTGTAAGAGTTAAACAACGTGATGCTGATCAATCAATGTCACAAGAGCCTGTCATTTCAACGACTATACTTTTCAAGTTGAATGGGCAGGATAGTCTAGAACGTGTCGAGTAATCAGTGTTCAATACGGTATTGTGCATAGGGTACAGATTGCTTATTCTTTAGCCTAACAAGTGATGAGATGGATTTGTTTTTGTCGTTAATGGAGTTAAACATGATCAATAAGCGATTCTTTAAAACCAAAGATGAAGTAGAAGTGACGTTCGAACTTTCAGAAGAGCAGGTCGGGCAGTCTGTCGCTATCGTAGCCGATTTTTTGGACTGGCAGCCAACACAGATGAAAAAAGGCGCTAAATCAAAATCATATAAATTCAAAACACGTTTACCGAAAGACCGCCAATTCGAATTTCGCTACTTAGTGGATAATGAGAAGTGGATTAATGACCCCAATGCAGATCAATATCAGCCTAATGGTTTTGGTTCAGATAACGGATTGGTTTCAACTTATCAGTAATCTGAATGCATGTGAAAGTGGGTGATTACTATCATTCATAAGTCATACTGATACAGGCGCGTTTGCGCCTTTTTTGATCCAAACATGACATTCCATAGGTGACAAGCTAGGCATAAATTCGTAACATCAGGCCTTTCTTAAAATCAAGTAATAAGGTCAAATTGTGCAATCCAAAAGATTGGCGTCTCGCTTTCGAGAACTCTCCAAGTCGAGAAAAATGATGCTTTTGAGCCTTCCTGTTGTTGCTGCATTGGTTTTATCTGCAACAAACAAAAGCAACCATTATCAGCGCACTATTGATCTTTCGCTGCCTGAATCCAGCATTGTGAATGACTTGTTTACTGACATTCAAGTGGTTCATGACATGCCAAATTACGAGTACGTAATTCAGAAAGGCGACAATCTAAGTTCCATTTTCAGTAAGCTGGGCTTTGGTTACAGCGAACTGATGAAGATTATGGAAACGGATCTTAACTATCTTGCGCTGGATACTTTAAAGCCGGGAAATACTCTCAGGTTTTGGCGAGATACTGAAACGAAGAACTTAGCGAAAATGGAGCTAGAGTTCAGCATCGTCGAACGCGCCGTTTATAAGCGCCACGATGATGGTAGTTATACGTTTGAGGATGTGAAGATCCCCGGCACATGGAAAGAACAGGCGCTGGTGGGAGAAATCGCAGGCAGCTTCTCTCAATCTCTGCACCGTTTGGGGCTGGGAAGTAGTGAGAACGAGCAGATTGTGTCGCTACTCAAAGATAAGCTGAATTTTGCTCGTGATCTTCGTGCTGGTGATGTGTTTGAAGTGGTTTTGTCGAAACAATACGTTGGCGAACAACAGACGGGTAATAAAGAGCTTCAAGCAGTGAAAATCTATAACCGTGGCAAAGAAGTGACGGCTTATCTGCACTCTGATGGTCAGTATTACGACAAAAATGGAAATAGCCTGCAACGCGCATTCCAACGTAAGCCCATTAATGCGAACTACAGGCTGAGCTCTAACTTTAACCCGACACGGAAACATCCAGTCACTGGACGAATAGCCCCGCACAATGGTACTGACTGGGCTGCTCCAACAGGAACGCCGATTGTATCAACGGGTGATGGTGTCGTTGTGATGACGCGTAAACACCCCTATGCGGGTAACTATGTTGTGATTCAGCATGGTAGCCGCTACAAAACGCGTTATCTGCATTTGAGTAAAATTCTCGTTCGAAAAGGGCAGAAAGTATCACGTGGTGAAAGAATTGGTTTGTCCGGTGCAACGGGTCGAGTGACTGGCCCTCATATTCACTATGAATTGATTGACCGTGGCAGGCCTGTTAATGCCATGACGGCTAACATACCAATGGCGAGTTCTGTTCCGAAAAGTGAAATGACCGCATTTAAGGTACGTCGAGATGAACTTGACGCGATGCTGCGACAACAAGAGATTCAACTTGCCAAACAAAGTGAGCCTGAAACCACAGGCTAACCGCAAAAATATCTAAACAAAAAGCTCCTTCGGGAGCTTTTTTTGTCTGTGATACACACAAAGGCTGCATTACATAAATGTCATCATATTGCATTGAAAAGGTGATCAAGTCGAAACAAATGTAAATCGCTAATCAATAAAATTCACAAATTGATTTCCATCAAAAGAGTAAGGTCTTTGTGTGTTAACTTGCAGGCCACAATAAATAAGATTCCCTCAATCATTAATTAAAAGAAAGCCCTACGTAAGGAAATCAACAATGAATAAAACAGTATGTGGTTTGGCAGTCGTTGCTGCCCTTGTTTCCGTTAATGTTCTAGCTCACCAAGAAGGTGATTTTATTGTCCGCGCAGGTATCGCAACCGTAGCACCAAACGACAGCAGTGGTGATGTACTAAATAACGCAGGTTCTGAGTTCGGTGTAGATTCCAACACTCAGCTTGGCCTGACTTTTGGTTATATGCTGACTGACAACATCAGTCTGGAAGTACTTGCGGCGACCCCTTTCTCGCACAAAATTTCAACTAACCTTAATAACTTAGGCGACATTGCTGAGACAAAACATCTGCCGCCAACCTTTATGGTTCAGTATTACTTCGGTGACGCGAGTAGTGACATTCGTCCGTATGTTGGTGCAGGTATCAACTACACGGTTTTCTTTGATGAAGAGCTAAATGGTACGGGGACTGGTGCGGGTTTGAGCGATCTTTCGTTAGATGACTCTTGGGGCCTAGCTGCAAACCTTGGTGTGGACTACATGCTTAACGAAGACTGGTTCCTGAACGCTTCTGTTTGGTATGCCGACATCGATACAACAGCGACTTACAAAGCTGGCTCTACTGAGTACTCAACAGACGTACAAATCGACCCATGGGTATTTATGATTGGTGGCGGTTACAAGTTCTAATGACTGGTTCGACATAATAAGTCGGATGGATTAAGTAAAGCCGGTGACGTGAGTCACTGGCTTTTTAGTCGTGTTTATCTGCCTTCAAACCACTCATTGGGGACTTTGACGGCTACAACCCGGCTTTGACAGCAAAGTGTGTTACCAGAAAACAGTTCGCATTGGAGCTCTATTTTGTTGTCTTTCGCGTCAATGATAGAAGCGATAAGCTGAACGTCATCGTCTATGGGAACCGGTCTGAGGAATTTGACATCCAAACTTCCGGTTGCAAACCAAATCATCTCTCCTGCTCCTATTTCTCTGCCTTGCATTTCATAGCCTTTCGCTATGGCGGTGCAGACACAGTGGCAATCAATGATGGTTGAGATGATCCCACCATTGAGGAAATGCAAAGGCCCAGCACTGTGATGAGCAGAAGGAGTAAAAGTACAGACAGATTCATTGTCTCCATTCCAGTAGCTTTTGATTTGTAGCCCCATCGCATTTTCGGCTCCACAGCCAAAACAATGGTTATTGGGGATCTGTTCCTGAAAGGCGTTATTCTGCTCCATACCTGCTCCTGAGACGTTAGTGTTTTTAGATTTCAAAGAGTTATACACAGTGTAGTTAAGCAGGAGATGACCAGACTTCAAGCTTATCTAGCAATTCTGTGAAGGCTTGCTCAATGCTTTTTCCTGCGGTATCAATCCTGATGACGTCATCAGGCCATGGTTCAAAGCGTTACCATACCTAAAATCACTTAAAGCTTGTTAGCCAGCTTCTTAATGTAATCTTTTGCCAAGGTAGTGTCATCACGACTCAACCATTTGATGCAATCGAATAACTCCCAAATAAGCCCTTGATCGCCGCTAGTATAAGCCGGGAAGTCTTTATGCTTGGGTGCCGGCGCATCAGTAAGGCGGGAGGTGACGATATCTGATTTATCAAATAATACCTTGAAAGGTTTTGAGAGCATGAAAGGCTCTTCAAGATCGAGGCAATGAATTTCAGCGCTGGTCATATCATTGAAGATATATTTTTTAAAAAAAGCACGGTCATTGTGGAAGCCATCGAGACAATAAAAAATGTCTTTGTTATTTTCAAAGGCTTGGTAAGCTCGTTCAGATCTCCGATGGAAACCGTTGGTCGTGAAGACAACAACATCGGCATCAGAAACCCTGTCGCCTGTCTCAGCGGCCAAGGAGCCCAACAATACTGCAGCAAGCACGTCTTCGTCGTCGATAAAAGCGTCAACGACCGAATCGACTAGAGCTTGCTGAAGTGGTAGGTTGGATAAATTGAGGTTTGGTACAGGCTGTCTATGAGGCATATCTCTTACCTATTGGTGATGACAAATAGCCAAAATAATTGAATCTTGGTTCGATTACCACATGTCATAGATAGGCAATCTCATTAGTGTTAAAAAATTTCATTATCTACATTAAATTACCCTTTATTTACATTGGTTTTTTAACGATTCAACAGTATGAGTCAGCATCGAATATTAATTTTTATTGACCATTTTGATATTAAATTTAGACAATTTTTGAACTGATGTTTTTAAATGAATTTATATATTAAGATTATGAATTAAAAGGATAATTAAATAGATATCGTGCGTTATATAAATGTTAATATTATTAATAGAATTTATCTCAAATTTTGAGCGATAAATATCTCGCTTAGTGAGATCTTAAACTCATTTAATTGATTTTGTGAATGATCTTGATTGAGTTGCATTTTATCTTTTGAACGCTTTGTAAGCGTATAATTAAATAGGATGTAACAGAATGATAAACGGATATAAGCTTTCCGCACTTGCTGTCGCTATGATGGCTTCAGCGTCGGTTTCAGTCAGCGTTAGTGCTGAAACAGTTCCAACAAACTCACCTTTCATCAAAGATGTGAAAGGCAACATTGTTGAAGATTACTCGCCTAAGCCAGTACAACCTTTCGCCTTGTTCTCAATGCGTATGATGAGCAACCCATCAGCCGATCGTGGAGACTGGTTCAATGCTTCAGCAAATTATTCCAGCCTTCAAGGTGTGGGTGCCGACTATGTTTATGAGTCATTGCTTCCACCATTAAAGCCACAACCTGTTATTGTTGCGGTTCTTGACTCTGGTGTTGATATTGACCACGAAGATCTTAAAAACAAACTTTGGACCAATGAAGACGAAATTCCAGGTAATGGTATCGATGATGATGGTAATGGCTACATCGATGACGTTCACGGTTGGAACTTCCTTGGTAACTCTTTAGGTGTCAATGTTGATCAAGACACGCTAGAAGTGACTCGTGAGTACAAAAAATACCTCAAGTTAAAAGAGGGTAATCACTGGATTCCGCGCAAAAAACGCGAATACTACAAGGGCGTGGAAGCGGACTATCTAGAATCAGTTGAGTACAACCAGACTTCTCTTAATCAAGTGACGGAAGCAACTGAGCAAGCGAATCAGTACAAAGATAAGATCAGTCAATTAACCGATCACAAAGACTTTACGGTAGACGGTCTACAAGTCTTGCTTGACCACTCAAATACTGAAGTCGTTGAAGCCGCTAAAGGGTTACTTGGCGTATTTGAATCTTGGTATTCTTTTGATTACCTAGAATCACGCAGAAGTCGTTATCAAGAGTCTCTAGATTATCACTACAACCTAGAGCTTGATACACGTCGTGACATCGTGATGGATAACATCAATAACCCTTGGGAGAAAGGGTATGGCAACAATGATGTGAAAGGCCCTGTTGGCGCTCATGGTACTCACGTAGCTGGTATTATTGCTGCTGAACGTCGCAATGGCATTGGTATCGATGGCCTTGCTGATCATGCGCAAATCATGGCAGTTCGTATGGTACCAAATGGTGACGAAAGAGATAAAGATATTGCTAACGCGGTTCGCTACGCTGTCGACAATGGTGCCAAGATCATCAACATGAGTTTTGGTAAGAGCTACTCGCCACGTAAGTACATCGTAGACCACGCATTCCGTTACGCAGCGCGTAAAGGTGTACTGATTGTACACTCTGCAGGTAACAGTCGTAACGACAACGATATTAAGCCTAGTTTCCCGAACCGTTTTGCTAAGCACTCTTGGTCTAAGCCAATCTCAACATGGATGGACATCGGTGCATCGGCGAAATATGCGGATGATTCATTGGTTGCGAGCTTCAGTAACTTTGGTCAAGAGACGGTTGATGTCTTTGCCCCAGGTTACCGTGTTCTGTCTTCAACTCCAGACAACAACTACGCTGCGTACAGCGGCACGAGTATGGCAGCGCCAGTCGTTTCTGGTGTCGCTGCTATGGTATGGTCACACTATCCAGACCTGTCTGCGGTTGAGCTTAAAGAGCTGCTGAAGAGTAAGGCGCGCACTTACCCAGAATTATTGGTTAAGAAGCCTTCTACTCCTGAAGAACTTGTCCCGTTCAGCACACTGTCAATCTCTGGTGGTGTTGTTGATGCGGAAGCGATTTTTGAAGAGTTAGAAAGTCGCAAATAACTTAATGTAAAAATGCTAAGGGCTACAGTGGTAGCCCTTTTTTATTGCTTCATTACGGATCAACTATTTTCCAAGTCGATGACTTTACAGCGAATAGGTAATATAGACATTGCTGCTCCTGTGGACAGGCTACGGGCAAAATCTATCGCTTTTGCTAGGTCTTGAGGTTGTATTTTTAGTTCGTTTTCGATTCGCCCATCATTGGTCATATCGGTATCGACAACGCTTGGGCATAAGCAACACACTTGAACATTGTGCGGTAGTAGTTCCTGATAGAGGGACTGGCTATAGCTTACCAATGCTGACTTAGTGGCTGAGTAAGCCGCAATTTTTGGTACCGGAGATAGCCCAGCAGTCGATCCTAGATTGTAAATTTCTCCAAACCCCTGATGTTTCATTCTTGCTGCCACGGCATTGCACACTGCGATAGTGGAAAGTAAGTTGACGTTGATTAACTCAGATAACTGTTCAAATGTCAGATCTATATGGCCTGCTTTCAGCACGCCCGCACTGTTTACTAAAACATCAATTGTTTCTAGCTGATTGAGGATCCCCTCAAAAGAATTTACAGCGATTTCGGGTTGCGCAAAATCTAGATGGTGAGTTTTTATGCTGAGATGAGGATACTGGTCCTTCAAATCATCAAACAAACGGTTGAGGTTGGCTTCTTGCTTGGCAATCAGCACTAAGTTGTAGCCTTGGTTAGCAAAGTAGTGAGATAGCGCTTTGCCAATCCCCCGACTAGCACCTGTGATTAAAGCCGTTTTGGTCATTGAATGTTGTCCTTTTGAGTTTATGCATACTCTACAGCGATTCTCATTGTGGCGTAAGCGATGTCTCAGAGGTCGTAGCAGATGTATACAGCATTCAAGGTTGTGAGGTAATTTTTTCGTTTGTTAATTACTTGTAAAATGGTGATGGCCTTCTCTGAATGACATTTCTATGTGACACTTTTTATGCAGCTCATTGTCTATTCATGCAACATCTAAAGACAACTAGGTGTATTTGCCAAAACATAACAGGATGTGTGAGGAGGACAATTTGCGACACTCTGCGATAACTCAAGAGCAAGCACCAGCACTATCGGCATTACTTGATAGTGACTATCGACTTAATTTTCAGGGGTTTATAGAGCAAATTAAGTTGTCTAATAAACCATTGTCGCTTGCAACGATCAGATTCATACTTGAAAAGGTGGCATTGGATGACACTGAGATAAAGGCGTTATCCAGTTTTGATCAAGACAACTATTGTCGCAGGAGATTGTTCAAAAACGACCACTGTGAAGTGCTTATATTGAGTTGGCTAAATGGCCAGAGAAGCAAAATTCATGATCATTTAAATACCGCCTGTGGCGTACGAGTTCTGCATGGTGAAGCGACCGAGACTTTGTTTGCAACGGCAGCGAATGGTCATATTTATGCATCCCAATCCTACCATTACCAACAAGGTAGTGTCACTGTTAGCAAAGACAACGATATTCACCAAATTTCTAATTTACAGGCCGATGATGAACCTCTAGTCACACTGCATGTCTATTCTCCACCGTTACAACAATTCCATTTGTATCAGTTGGAAGGAGGCGAGCCAGAGTTGTTGGACTTGCAGCAAGATTCTTGGTTCTATGAAATTTGATGTCAGGCTGATAGCAGAAAGGCGAGCCATATTGCTCGTCTTTCTGCCATCAGCGGTATTCAGAAATCAGCATCGCTCGAGTCTCTTCTTCGAGGGCTTCAAACATATGTGGTAAGTCTCCGGGGTACGAAATGTAATCCCCTTCGCCAAGTTCATAAGGATCGGTTTGCAATCCGAGCCTTGCACGGCCCTTAACGATCACGACATGCTCAACAACTCCAGGGTTATGTGGCTTGGACAAAAACGGTTGGCCAGGTTTAACGTCAATCCAGTAGATGTCTCGACAAACATTTGCTGGACTGGCAGCTAGTAATATGGCTTGGTAATCCTTTTGCTCTGAAAATACGCTCACTCCTTTACCATAGCGAATAACTTTGGTCGTAGGTGCTGGTGTTTCAATTAGACGAGAAAAAGGAATATCAAGGACAACGCAGATGGACCAGAGCGTCTCAATACTCGGATTTCCAACGCCATTTTCGAGTTGCGAGAGCGTCGATTTTGCGATGTTAGCGCGTCTTGCTACCTCGGCGATACTTAAGCCAGCATTCAACCTTTCAGCATTCAGAGTGGCAGCGATTTGTTCGATTGGCGGTTTACTTTGATCCACAATGCTCTCTCTAGTCAGTGTATTTCCGTTCATTATAAAAAACGATGAAATGATTTGACAAACGTTTTTTTGGTGTTCATTATAAAATTCTAACGTTCATTATAATGTTTAACTTCGGTTGCAATCGGTGACAGTAACCACTAAATGTCGAGGCTTTTATTATGGAATACCTACTCTCCGTCGCTTTGTTTGCCGTTTCATCTTCGGTGACACCGGGGCCAAACAACATCATGGTGATGACATCTGGACTGAATTTTGGAGTCAAACGCAGCCTGCCGCTGTTAACCGGTATTTGTGTTGGATTTACTTTGATGTTGCTATTGGTAGGGTTGGGCTTTGGTGAACTTTTTTCTTTGTTCCCGCAGCTCTCTTTGACGGTCAAAGTCATGGGAACACTTTACCTCTTGTATCTCGCATTGCAGATCGCCATAGCTGACAGAGTGAGTGCTGAGAAAGGCCGAAATCGACCGCTTGGTTTTCTAAATGGAGCTCTGTTTCAGTGGGTCAATGCCAAAGCTTGGGTTGTGGCAATTGGTGCGATATCCGCATTTACGACAATAGGCGAAGGGTATATGACTCAAAACCTCACCATCGCTTCAATGTTTTTTATTGCCTCGTTTCCTTGTGTTGGCGTGTGGTTGGTGTTTGGTTCTTCGTTACGCCGATACATAGACAAACCAGCCTATTTGAAAGCCTTCAATAGGCTGATGGCGTTGCTGCTAGTCGTCTCTGTCTTGCCTGTTGTTGGAGAGATCGTTAGGCAACTATGATTGAAAAGCGCCAAGCGAAAAGTTCGGCGCTATGATTAGTGTTATTGATGAGAGGCGTGAAGCAAGTGCGAGAACCCATTGTCTTTCAGGCTTCGCTCCATGAAAGCAATCACCTGGCGACTGGTTTGATGAGGAACGAAGTTCGAGCTCGATTTACCATCAATGATCAGCTGGGATAAGTGAGCAGCTTCAAACTCAAATCCACCGCCTGCAGGTATGTGTGAGATCTGGGTATGTTCATCTTTGTATGTGATATCAATGACGGTTGGATTCCACCACTTATCTTGGATAACAATTTCAACTTCGGGACCACGTATTGTCGCAACACGTTTTAGGTCTTGGCTGATTGAAGCGCCAATCTTGCCCTTGATACCGTGATTAAACGTAAACTCCACGGTTTCATCGACCTTGGATTGAGTATTGTGCTTCTGATAGGTCACCGATGGCGGTTGGATCTCACTCTGTTGGAGTTGACAAAGATCCGCGTACAGCCAGAGCGCATAAACACCGACATCTAAAGTCGCACCGCCGCATAGGTTAGGGTTAAATATTTGCTGTTGAATATCAAACTCATGCCAGTTGCCGAACGCCGCTTCGACTGATTCTATCTCAATGCTATTGTTTTGAATGAAATCTCGTAATGCTCGGTAAGCAGGGAAAGTGACTGACTTCATGGCTTCCATGAGCAATAGGCCTTGTCTATCTGCCAGTGCCTTCATGTCGTCCCAGTCTTGGGTGTTAGTGAACGCTGGCTTTTCAACCAGAACGTGCTTGCGGTGTTTCAAGAACAGCTCAACCATGCTTTTGTGAAATGGATGGATAGTCGCAATATATACGGCATCAACATTTGGGTCTTCTGCCATGGCTTGGTAAGAAGAGTAAGCGTGGGCAGCCTGATAGTTCTGGGCAAAAGCATTCGCGCGCTGTTCATCTCTGGCTGCGACGGCGTAGAGAGTCGCGTTATTGACGTGCTGAGTGAGATCGGCGGTAAAGCGATGGGCAATTTTCCCAAGGCCGGCAATACCCCAGCGTACTTTTTGTCCTGTCATATCAATTTTTATCATTCTAGTATTAATGAGGCTGATACTAGCGATGAGTGCGGGTTTACGTCAAATAGAAGTCGTTGAACTAAAAAAGAAAGCCGCCTTGAGTAGGCGACTTTTGCTTAAAGAAAGTCACTATCAAGCTGAGAGCTATTCAATTCCCAGTTGTTGATTAATCAGAGCAATCTCTTTGCGCCACAAAGCCTGAAGCTTAGGCTTTTGGTGCTTGGTTTTTCTCGACACATCTTCCTCCAGTTTTGTTTCGAGGTCATAGAGTTTTTCAATTAACTGCTCTTCATCAGCGAGCCCGTCCGTTAGAGGGAAAGGAGTCGCTACTTGAGTTTCTTCGATTGCTGTTTCATTTGAGGCAAGAGATGACTCTGAACTCATTGCTTGGTAAAGCTGTTGCGGGTCTAACCATTCCTCCAGAGAATTCCCCTTGATATACCAAAAGCGATTGCAGCTTGCTTCAATCAATTCTCTGTCATGAGTGACAAGCAATAATCCACCTGAAAAATTGGCCAACGTTTCTGCCAGTTCTTCTTTGCCTTTGAGATCCAAATGATTGGTTGGCTCATCGAGCAAGAGAAGGTGGTAGTTTGCTAGAGTTAACCCGATAAGCAACAAGCGAGATCGTTCACCACCACTCAGTTGATGAACTTTCTGATTGTGTCTAAGGTACGGGAATCCAGCGCTGATCAACGCCATCTTACGCTTTTCTTCTGGTACAGAAGTGAAGCTCGCCAGAGCATCCAATAGGGTTTTGTTATCGTCGAGTTGCTTAAGGCTTTGATCGTAAAAACCAACGTTGGCCCTAGGATGAAACACAATACTTTGTTGTACCGCATCATCCTGATGGTAGCTTTGCCATAGCGTTTTCAACAAGGTTGATTTCCCCCCTCCATTTTTGCCAACAATGGCTACCCGATCGCCACTTTTCAATTGGTTAGCCACGATATTGAATAAGCATGGAGCTTTAGGCGATGGCGAAACATCCAGATCGGATATTTGCAGTAAGCGGTCCGCTTTTAAACGTTCGCCTTTTAACTCCAACTTCCATGGTGTCCCACACGTGAGTATCGTCTGGTCGCCTTTTAGCTTCTCAACGCGTTTTTCCATGTTCTTGGCTTTTCGCGATAAGTCTTCATTGTCGTAAACATGTCCCCAAACAGCGAGGCGTTTCGCACTTTTCTCAATACGGTCGATTTCTTTTTGCTCCGCTTGATGACGTTGCATGTCAGCGTCATCACGTGCCTCAAGCATTTCCAAAGCTTGGGAGCAGGGCAGTTGAAAGAAGTGCAGGCTATTGTCACGCAGTATCCAGGTGCAATTGGTGGTGTTGTCCAGCAACCTTCGGTCGTGTGATACGAGTACGAAACTCCCATTCCAGTTCAGCAAGAACTGCTCTAACCAAAGGAGTGTTGTCAGATCAAGGTGATTACTTGGTTCATCCAGTAAGAGTAGGTCGGGTTCCACGATCAATGCTCTAGCTAACAGCAAGCGCGTATGCTGACCGCCACTTAAGCCAGAAGCGGCTAATGACCATTGTGATGAATCGAACCCCATTTCTGAAAGAATGAGTTCAGCTCGCCAACGTTGACTGAGTCGTTCACTGTCAGGTAAACGATCAAGTACAGCGTCCATCATTGACTGGCGCAGCAAAGATTGTGGAAGGTGTTGCTCCACGCATTCTAATTGGCAATGGCTTGCTGTTGTAATGGTTCCGGCATTTGCTTGAATTCCACCATGAAGTAGATTCAGAAGGGTACTTTTACCGCAACCGTTGTGACCGACTAAGCCGATTCGGTCGCCTTTTTTTAGAGTGAAAGAGATGTCTTCAAGCAAAGGAGCTGAAGTCGTTTGATAAGAAATAGATTGTGCAGATAGTAAAGTGCTCATAACTTACTCAAGAATTACAGGCATGAAGATGCCTTTCGTCAAACATTGCTGACGATAACCCTGTAAGCCAGAGAGAAGAGACTCTAGTCTGTATGTATTAATCTTCGCTCAAGCAAAGGTTATCGCAGCACGATACCAGTAAAACTTGAGCTTGCACGTTCGCTGAAGAAGCGTGCGAAATGCAATTCACACTTAGTCATGGGGGTTCCTCCTTATTTTGATTGATGGGCCCAGTGACGAGAGTGTAAGGGAATGCCCTGCTGTTGGTCTAGCTTCACTATTTAGAAACGTTGCACAGTTGGCAATATTTGTGACCCATCTTGAAGATGTTTATGTGCTCAACACGTTGAAGTATTGATTAGCGGTGATACCGTAATACACCTTGTCGTCGAATCCTGACTCAACCTTGTAGTAGTCAACTTGACGGCCTTCAAATGAAAAACCGCACTTCTCCATCGTTTTGTATGAACCTATGTTAGCGCCATAGCAGTCTGCACTGACTTTGTGGCTACCTAACTCGGTGAATGCAATATCGGTGAGCAAGCGACAGGCGCGAGTAGCGATCCCTTGGCCCCATGCGTGGACGGGAAGTTGATACCCAACTTCGTAGTTGCCTTCGAGAAACATGACTTTAGACAACCCGCACATGCCCATGTAGTGGCCTTGTTGGTCTCGAATGACAAATGTTGGGCTGTCTGGCCAACTTCCTTTTTCAGCCGCTTGCTCAGTGTTTTCAATAATGGGCTCAAAAAACGCCTGATACATGCTGTCCGCAGCTGGTGCGAAGAACAAATAGGCATTCACCTTATGGTCGTTGAGCATAGCGATTATATCGTTTAGGTCGTCACGTTGAATTAGTTGGATGCTTAGCGTGTCACTTAAAGGGAATGATTGCCCACTTTGTAATGCTGTGTATGTCATTGTGTACCTCTCCATTTGCTCAGCATGGTAGATCAGGATCTGTACCGAAAATTGGATATTTGCGACAAGTGCTATTGGAAATCGCCGTAGATGTCGATAGTCAGGTCTCGGTTTTTGAGATACTTAGCTGGTGTCCGATTGAGCTGATTTTTGAGCTGGCGAATTAAATGGGATTGATCACTAAAACCAAATGCTTGTGCAAATTCAGCCCAGTCGGGCTCGGTATCCTGAGCATAGATAGACAGCACCATCTCTTCCAGTTTCATCATCATGAGATATTGCTTGACGCTAAGCCCAGTCACTTGCTTAAAGTGCCTTTCTAACGTGCGCCTAGAACATGCACACTGGTCTGCAATCTGATCGATGTTCCAATCAGATAGGCGACTTTCTACCATTGTGGTGACTTTCTGTGTGATAGAAAAAGCGCGGTCTTTTCTCTTATCAAGGTTGAGCTGGAGGAAGTGATGATGGAGCACATCAAGCAGGTGTAACTTATCGTTTGAACTCCACAACTGGTTTTGTAACGAGGGGCCAAACATTGTGGCCAGCCAATCGGGCCAGTCACAGTGATTTGTATTCAGGCTGCTAGAGGGAGCAAGAAGGTAGAGCCCTTCAGGTCTAAATGTGATACCGATACGTTTTAATGGGGCTTTGTCTTCTAATGTCAGTAACTGATCACTAATAGAGAGTAGATGACTGCCTCGACCTTCCAGTTTAAGTAAGTCATTCTCATAGCAATACTGCTGTTCATCAGGGATAAATAGCAAGTGAGGTCTGGGGTTAGGGATCAGCTTAGGTTTTTGTTCTCGTATTTCACCAACGCCTAATTCGAGATACCAAACTTGGTGTATTAACCATTCGAAATCTTGTAGGGGTTGCTTCCACGTAATCATTGCAAATTCAATTGAGTTCTTTCCCCTCCAGTGTACGTGATAACGGTGCACTTTCGCAAAGCTACCTTGTTATATACAGCGGATAAAAAATCATTTATTCCGGATGGTTAGGTGTAAATCTGGCTGATCCCTGTATCAATAAAATATGTCATTTAGGTGACACATAAACGACAAACAATAAAATTCATATCTATTGTTGTGATAAACATGCTTTACCTCTCGTTTTGTGTGGATTGATGTGTTGTTTTTTTAACCTAGTGCAAAGGCTCTCATCGGATGAGTTGAATAAAGCTTATTCACTGACTAATCCTATTTTATGAGCAAAAGTGGTTTCGATGTTTGGAATTTTGCTCGCTGATGATAAAGCAAATTACGCTAATTTCAGGACGAAAAGGTTAATAACATCATGAAAATAATGACAAAAATTGCCTCCATTGCAGTGGCAATTGCATTTTCTAGCTTCACACATGCTGCCATTGGAAACTACAAAGTTGTACTGATTCACGGTTTTCAGTCTGATCAATTGAAATCCAAACCAGATGCCGCGCAGGTCGATCGAGAGGGTGAAGATTACTGGAAAGAATACTGGCTTCAATACGCGGATACACGAATCGACTGGCCCGCTTATGAGCGTGTCGAAGGTAAGATCTCCAGCGAATATGCTTGGCCTAAACTTCAAGAGCTTTCACGTAATGGCACTTGCCAGCCAGGTTGTGTTTTTGTCACCCATTCTGCAGGCGATCTCGTTGCGCGCTATCTGCTGGATAATCAGGAAAACTGGCTCACTAATGCAGGGCTAGCGCCGTTGAATATTGTCGCTACCTATGATTTTGCGGGGGCTGGTGGTGGCTCTGAGCTTGGCGATATTGTAATGAATATCATTGAAGGTGGAGGCTTGGCGAATAGTGCTATGCGCTATGCCATTTCATTGTGGCTGGGTGAAATGCCTAATCAAATCAACTCTGGAGTCCTCAATGACCTGAGAGTTTCTAATGCGCGGCAAATCGCTCGTCTGTCAGAACATCGAATTCCTCGTATTCGATTTATCGGTAACGGAACTGACTATTTCAAAACCACATCCGTTTTCCTTCCGGGTAATGACGATGGGGTTGTTGCCGCACATTCGGCATGTGGTGCCGCAGAAGCAGGCAGTTATGACAGTTGCTCAACGAGCTTAGCGATGAATGGCAAAATAGCCTCACAACGTAAAGGTGTGTCCAGCTTTATGCCTGAACATTATCCTTTAATCATGGGAGATGATTACAGTCATAGTGATGTTGTAGGGGCTAAACACAAAGGTAAAGTGACTTCCAGCATCACTGGCGTGACGTTAGCCAATGGGCAGTCAGTTGGTGTCACAACCTACCAAGATCGTGGTTGGTGGGGTAAAAAATATCTGTATGTACAAGGCTCCAACAAAGACACCATGTCTGAAATTGCCGTTGGTCTAAACTGATCAGATATTGGGCTGGACAGAGCTTCCAGCCCTTTGCGTTCTGGAGGAAGGAATGAAGAAAAAGTTATGGATATTGAGCCTGTGTGCAGCCTTGACAACGCTTAGTGTCATGTTTTGGCCAAGCCCTGTCGAGACCTCTGAATATGCCAAGTCGAAACGTAGTGATCGTCCTTCAAACGCTATTTCTCCTGTCCCTGCCACGCACTTTGAGCGTGAAACATCAAGCCGTGCTGTTGAGCTGAAAACGCCTTTGGAGTCTGAAGAGGTCACACTGAAATTGAAGCAAATCGCAATTCAACATCAACAAATCCTCCAATACCCATCCTACTCTCAGCCGATAAACAGTGAAAATAGCCTCTATTTGAGCTGGAACGCATTTGAAGTGGTTGATACCCCGGTACTGGACGGTCGATCTACCGCAAACTTGAGTATCGAAAAGTTTCGACATTTCTATCCTGAGCAGATATTGGTCGCGCTTGTAACACAGGAAGCAGTAGTTAGTGCGTCATTGGATGTCGTTTCTGTTGCGACCCAGCAAACCCTAACGACACTACCGATGGATGATATGAAGTGGCAAATCACGCCCGGGGCTGATTGGCCAGAAGAACTGAGATTAGTAGCGCGCATTGATTTTGATAAAGGTGAAGATGTGATCAGCGCTGATGTTCGTTTGTATCATTCTGTAGCGAACGTTATTTCCGTGTCACAGGCTTACGCTCAGGGACCTGATATGAAGGTTCCAGTAAGGTTACAAATCGACAAAGAGGGCATATTCAGACTGCGTGCAAACCTTTACCGACAGGGCGGGAATGCCATCGCCTCCTTGGTCAAAAAGCAACGATTATCGGAGGGCGAGCAAGTAATGGAATTACAAGCGTTTAAGCGAGTCTTGCCTGAGGGAACGACGGACCTAGAGTTACGTGATGTGGTGATTGAGAGAATGTCAGGGTACCCCGGAGAAAAAGCAGCTTATGGGCAGAGTGATGCAGAGAGTTACGCGATTGGTCGTTTTGATTCTAATGCCTTGACTGATGAAGAATACCAAATGACAGAGCAAGAAAGACAGCAAATGGCTTTTCTGCAGCAACTGCTGTGAGGTATTTGGTTAATACACTGGATAGAAAGCAATTGTTGCAATACAATTGAACGATGTTTTATTGCTATAGAGCCGCTATGTTTCGTACTAAGTTCTTTCTTTTGTTTAGTTTCTGTTGTACCGCTACAGCCTGTGCAAGTACTGAGGATATCTCTTCAGATAAAGTGACAGAAGAGCATATCGTTGAAGAAACAACGGATATCAAAGAAGTAACGACCGCAGACAAATCTGAGTCAAAAGGCAAGGGTATTGATGGACAAGCTCTGCTTGATAATGAGCCAACTCGGCAAATTCTAAGTTCACTGGAAAGTGTGACCGATACGCTCAATGTTCTGACTTTTGGCATCTTCGCTGGTGAACATCGTTAACCTAGACTCTTTGGCGCTTTACCGCTGACTTGTGTACACAGCTCATTAGAATCAGGTCTATGCTTTATTAACCGATATGCCAATAGCGGATGGTTATGCAGCTGCTTCAGACCTTTTTTCGTAAACTTTCTATTAGAAACCGACTCATGTTCGGTTATCTGCTACTGTTTTTGCTTGTCCTTAACATCGCCAATCTCTCGAATTACGTCTTGATGCGAGATCTTGTAGAAAAAGGCGTAGAGAAAGAGCTCACAACGGCAACTGAGTCTATCACCAATAATATTGCGACTACGGTCGATATTACGATCAGGAATTATTTGCGAGGTATCTCAGAGTTCAATCTGCAATATGTAGAGCAGCAGTATCGTCAATATCAGTTAGGCAATCTGTCTGAGCAACAAGCTAAGCAACGCGCCGCTAATTTCCTACTAAATCAAAAAATCGGTGTTACAGGGTACCCTTATGTTGTCGACTCCGAAGGGATCATCCGAGTCCATCCAAAGCAGCCATTGCTTGACGTGAGCTTGATGAAGTACGAATTTATTCAGAAGCAAGTAGCGGCCAGACAAGGTTATCTTGAATATCAGTGGAAAAACCCTGATGAGCTCGTTGAGCGACCAAAAGCGCTGTACATGGTCTACTTTGAACCGTGGGATTGGATCATCACTTCATCTTCTTATCGTGAAGAGTTTGCCAGTTTGGTGGATATCGAGGATTTTAGTGAGTCGATATCTAAGCTTCACTTTGATGAAACTGGGTATTCTTACGTGCTCAACGACCAAGGAGACGCCATTGTTCACCCCTATTTCGATGGCAACTTCTATAACGTGCGAGACTCAAGAGGTCAGTTGTTCGTTCAACAAATGCTTAAAGAAAAAAACGGCACGATTAAATATACGTGGAAGAACCCACAAGAGCCGGAACATCGTGAGAAAATCGCAGTTTTTCGATATTTGCCTGAGTACAAATGGTACATCGTTTCCTCTACTTATGTTCAAGAACTTAACCAACCGCTGTTCGACCTTAAGGTTATTCATGCCATTGTGCTGTTAGTCTCTATTTTGCTCATCGTACCGTCTAACTTACTTCTCAGTCGCTCTATCGTATTGCCGTTGAAAAATGTCATGCAGTGGATAGGTAAGGCCTCTGATGGTAACTATAGCGTGCGAGTGGAAGATAATTCGGGCTCGAATGATGAGTTAGCTCAGTTGGCAAATTACTTTAATCACTTTCTCTCGGAGCTGGAAAAATCAAACCAAGAGCTTTATCAGGAAATTCAAGAGAGGGTCAATGCTCAGAGTAAGCTAGAAAATCTCAATGAGACACTTGAAGAGAAAGTCGCAGAACGAACTCTGGCTTTAGAGCAAAGCATGGAGCAATTGAAGAGAACGCAAGAGCAGTTAATCGAATCAGAAAAGCTATCGGCGTTGGGTGGATTAGTCGCGGGGATTGCTCATGAGGTCAATACGCCATTGGGCATTGCGATCACGTCCTCGTCACTTATTCATGAATCTAATACCAAGCTCAAAGCTGCTTTTGAAGCTCAGTCTCTGACCAGTGAACAGTTTGATAACTATGTGACTCAACAGGCGCAGGCCATCGAATTGCTGACGGACAACCTGAATCGGGCATCTAAATTAGTCCAAAGCTTTAAACAGACGGCAGTCAATCAGGTTTCTGAGCAGTGTACGGACTTCGATGTCAACGACGTGCTTCAAGCGTTGCTCGCCAGCCTGCATCCAGAGACTCATAAAGTGGGAGTAACACCGCAATTGGTTGTGGAGCCTGGGCTGACAATGCACAGTTTGTCTGGTGCGTTAACACAGGTATTTTCCCATCTGATCCTGAATAGTGTCCACCATGCGTTTGATCAGCAAGCTGATCCAAAGATCCTTATCGACGTCCGGCTTGAAGAGGATGAGGTAGTGTTTCGGTTCGAAGACAATGGTTGCGGTGTGGAACCAGAGCTACACAAAAAGATATTTGAGCCTTTCTATACCAGTAGAAGAGCACGCGGCGGGACGGGGATAGGCTTAAATTTGGTGTTTAACTTGGTGACCCAGAAGCTCAAAGGAACGTTGGAGTTTGCCTCCAGCCAAGGTGTGAGTTTTACCATCCGATTGCCAAAGCGGTTATCGAGTGGTATCGATAATGATTAATTGTTGTTAATTGCAGCAAGATAGAGGAAGGTATTGAATGATATCAATACCCAGTGGTAATCTCAGCAACAGTTCTCTCGCAGAGTATGGTGAAAGTAGGCCTTTGCTTTTGACCTGAACTGCCCACTCATTCAAGGCGTATTTATGCAAAGTTCTGAGCAGCATCAGGCGGGTGCCACTCCTAACCAACAAATCAGCTCATCTTCCCAAGGAAAAAGTAAGAACCTCGGAATTCTTCTAGAACTGATTAAATTCATTAGGCCATATCAGTGGAACGTTATCGCCGCGCTTGTGGCGTTGGTTTTTACTGCGTCATTGACACTGTCTGTCGGTCAAGGAGTGCGTCTGTTGATCGATCAAGGTTTTGCTCAGCAGTCGACACAAGAGCTGAGTAGTGCGATTCAACTCATTGTGGCGTTGACAGTGATGATTTCAATCGGGACATTCTTTCGCTTTTATCTCGTTTCTTCGGTAGGGGAAAGGGTGAGTGCTGATATCAGGTTGGCGGTCTTCAACCATGTCATTAACCTGCACCCTAGTTATTTTGAAACCAATGGTAGTGGCGACATTATGTCGCGTATTACAACCGATACCACGTTGCTGCAAAGCATTATTGGTTCATCGTTTTCAATGGCGATGCGTAGCGCTTTGTTGTGCGTTGGCGCAGTGATCATGCTGTTTGCCACCAACATCAAACTGACACTGATCGTTCTAATCTCTGTCCCTTTTATCCTGGTCCCTATTTTGTTTTATGGTCGGCGGGTAAGAGCTTTGTCCCGTCAAAGTCAGGACTCGATGGCCGATGTGGGCAGCTATGCTGGTGAAGCGATTGAGCACATCAAAACCGTTCAGAGTTACAGTTATGAAGCTCAGGAAAGAGCCGCATTTGCTAAGGAAGTTGAAAGAGCATTTGAGATTGGACGACAAAGAGTTAAGCAACGAGCGATATTGATTTCTGGGGTGATTGTTATCGTCTTCAGCGCAATAGCAGGTATGCTCTGGGTCGGGGGGAGTGACGTCATTAATGGCACCATGTCTGGTGGTGATCTGGGGGCGTTTGTCTTCTATGCCATTATGGTGGCTTCTTCCCTAGCGAATATTTCTGAAGTGATGGGAGAGCTACAACGCGCGGCAGGGGCTACCGAAAGACTAATTGAAATCCTGCAGGTTGAAAGCCATATTATTGCACCAGCGGATAAGGTGGTATCGACCGAGCAGCTCGCGAGTGAAGTCATGTTTGATGATGTGACTTTTCATTACCCATCCAGACCCGAACATGCGGCGATTGAGCGCTTAACGCTCAAGGCTGAAGAGGGAAAAGTATTGGCTTTGGTTGGCCCCTCTGGCGCAGGCAAAACTACGTTGTTCGAGCTTCTGCAACGTTTTTATGACCCTCAGTCAGGGCAAGTCACTTTGGGTGGCGCTGACATTCGTCAAATGGCGCCAAGTGCACTGCGACAACAAATGGCTCTGGTGCCTCAACAACCTGCTTTGTTCAGCAATAACGTGCTGCACAACATCCGTTATGGTAACCCTGCCGCAACAGACGAGCAGGTGATAGCCGCCGCGAAAAAAGCCCACGCTCATGATTTCATTATGCAGCTACCACAGGGTTACGATAGCTTCCTTGGTGAACGGGGAGTGCGATTGTCAGGCGGTCAACGTCAACGTATCGCCATCGCACGGGCGATTCTTAAAGACCCAAATATATTGCTACTGGATGAAGCGACCAGTGCTCTGGACAGCGAGAGTGAACACCATGTTCAACAGGCGCTGGAAGCACTTATGCGCGATCGAACCACACTTATTATTGCTCATCGCTTGTCGACCATTAAACACGCCGATCAGATTGCCGTTTTAGATCAGGGTAAGCTGGTGGATGTGGGTAACCACAGCGATCTAATGCAGAGTTGTGAACTATACCAGCGTTTGGTTGAGTTGCAGTTTAAGCCAATTGACCGATAGTCTGATCAACACGGACGATGACAAATTAAGGGCGTTCTTTACTGAGTTGCGTCAGCGAGTACAGCGTTAAATTAGGCGTACATCTCATTCTTTATTGTTCGATCTGAGAGTACGCTAACACGCTGAATGCGAAGCTTCATGTATTCTAGGTGAAGTCAGGAAAGAGGATGTAATTCATGTCAAAAAGCTCAAAGCTTCACAATGAAGACAAACTGGTCAAGAAAGCGTTGGAAATCGGTGAGAAAATGGCCAAGATGCAAGGCTTTGATCTGCCGAAGTCACCGCAACCAGTCAGAGTGAAAGCCGTATATCTGTTTTTGGTTGGTGCCAAACAGATCACGCCATTACCTGACAGTAAACTTGATGGTGCCAATATCAAGCACAGACTTGCGCTTTGGATTCATAGTGCATTGCCTGATGATGACCCATTAAAGTAAATGTGTGTCAGTGGCTAACGCATCTAAAGTGTTTAGCGTTGGCAGAGAATAAACAAAGGCAACCGTTATGTTGCCTTTGTTTATTTTTTTCTTTGAATTTTTATAAAATACTCGAAAGCTTAACATCATAAAATCGGCCCCTTGATTTAAGCAGGAGTTTAGGGCTAATAGTATTCATTCCTGAGGCATAAGCACGCAAGCTAATTCAGTGTCTGTGGTTTTGGTTGTTCCCGCCTAGTTGTGCTTGAAATGCCTTATTTACTATTCATTGATCTAACACTTTATGTAGCGAGCGTATCTAGTGACTACCCTGTCGCATACTAGCTCAATATTTTAGCTATCGCTTAAACATTATTGTCATCGCTTTTCTGTTTAAGTTGCTTATTAGTATGAAGTTTTTACGATTGAGATGCTTTCCGTTATGATGGGTTTCGAAAAAATGATGGTTTGCTAAGTCGATGGCGATGATTTTTGTTGAGTCAGGATTCTAGCCTATTAAATAGGGCGGACGCAGGGCTCATCGCCATATTAAATGGTCGAGGAAGTATTTCATCGACTTAATGTCATCTTTTATGGACAAGGAGAGTGAATGTTTAGAAATAACCACATTCATTATCAATTTAAGAAAGGGGAAGTGATTGCCACTCACCTCCAAACCAATAAATCGGTCACTAAACGGTGCGAAGCATTGACGCATCCGAGGACATTAATGGGTAATTTTTATGAAATTGACCATTGTGTGAAAGTGATGTCTAAAGAAGTGTTCTCAAAATCTATCTTTGATAAAGCACCTATTGCGATTGTTCAATTATTCGGACCATCCGACGGCGGCTACACGAATGTGGAACTTCGAGCATTTAGAGAAGTGATGTTTGGCTCAGGTATTCGTGACGTCTATTTCCCAGATTCAACCTTGTTACTTTCGGGTGTAGATATGATCAATAAGAACTACACCTGCTTCGAAGATTAGAAGGGACAATTGGTAGAGCCAGTTATTCAGCAGTAACTTTGCACGCGTTTTATTTAAATGAAAAGGCCCTTTCGCTACAGAAAGGGCCTTTTAGTATTGATTCTATCTGTTAAATGAAATAACAGTCGTCACTATCTAATCCATGCATCTTGTGCTTTAGCCGGTTTGCCTTTGCGAGGCTGACCACTCAGATAGTAAGCAAGGAACAATAGCGCTACCAGTAAGCCAAAAAATGCGATTAAACTCAGGTGGATAATGGTATCTAGTGCTTGCTTTGCGCTGATTTTGTTGGTGACTGTCAGCGTAATACGACCGTCGTTATTAGCCACGCTTAAAATGGTCCCTTCGATATTTTGCTGTGCGGCTGCGGTTTGTAATACCAGCAGTTCTTTTAGCTGCTCGATGCGGTTGTTTTCATAGCCTCGGTCTAGCTTAGAGCGCAGTGTGATAACCTTGTTCATGTCCTGATTATTCTGTCCAACCCAATCAAGAGTGATAGACGCTTGTTCAAGAGGGGAAAGTGCTAGTGATGCTTTGGCTAATTGCCAAATCTCATTTTTCAAATGGCGCAAGCTTGAAAAGTAATCATCTTCTCTGTTTGTTACGGCCGTATCCTTGACCAGTACTACCCCTTGAAGTGCTTCTTGCCAGCACAATGAGGTATCACATGTACTGGTTGTTGCTTCCTGCCATAGCATCCCAAATTGTTGTTTAAAATCGGTGCAGATATCAGTTAATTGAAGGCTGTTGAATGATGGATTTCCAACTTGATGACTTTCTGTCGATGGAGCGTCGAGGGGGCAATACTGTGTGATGTGCTTGGCGATCTTTTGTAAACTTTCAGGCGTAAACATATTCATTTCACTGCGGTCGCGAATACGGTCATAGCCTCCAATATTATATCCGTAGCTGAGACCTAATCCTTTACTCATTTTTGCTAGTGATACCATGTAGTTGTATACATTTTGCGGCATTTCGGGTGCAAAGTCAGGCGCGTTGGTAACAAAATCTATATACGCATCTATGACCGAAGCATCAGGGGTAACTTTAAAATCTCCTTCAGCTAAAGGGTATTCGAATTGTTTGCAGTACACCAACCTGTTGTTTTTATCGTGGCTATCCAAACATAGGCGCGGCTGAGTAATGGATAGCTGATCACCAGGTCTAAGCTCGTTTGTTGGCCAGTCAGAAGCGCTGTTAATCTGATAGGAAGAATGATTGTCTAAGATTGCTAGGCTAGCCTCTCGCCATTCAAAATGGGTATTGGCTCCAATGAAAAAGGTACCAAATAACAGGCCTATCGCTGCAGCGATGTATCGTGGTTTTTTCTTAACGGAATCTTGCTCCGAAATAGTGTTCAAACCGATGCGCATAACAGCAGATTGGCTCTGCTCTATTTCAAATTGAACATCACAATCTAAAGCTACTGTGTTTTGCCATTGGTTTGGTATCCAAGCCTCCTTGGATTCGCCATTTGGCGCGATGAACACGATCCATGTTTTATTCTCTTTCGTGTTTGTTGCGATGATTTTACCAAAATATCGTTTCACTGACAGAGTGGCCGGATCGGGTTTGGACCTTTCCATTATGAGCAAGAGGAGTGTGGCACTACAAAAGGTAGCGAGAATCACGGCAGAAACCCAATTTGGCCACAGGGTGAAGCCAAGATCAGTGATGCGTAAGAAAATACCGATGGCAGCGATCAGCAGCACTGGCACAAGCAAGTTGTAAAAAGGCTTAGCAAGATGGATATAGCGCGCTTCAGTGGGCGTCACAGGGCGTTCAGATTTGAATACCGCAGGTTCTATTGGCGCATTGTCTTCTGGTGTTTGTATTAATGTCTCAGGCTTTACTTCCCCATCTAGAAGGCTACCTTGTTTATCGGAGTTCGATGATTGATCCAAAACGGTTTGCTCTGAAGCTAATTGGTTTTCTGAGCGAGCGTCACTTACCTCTGTATTTGGCGCTTCGGTCAGGGTGTCATTAACCTCATCGGCAATGCGATAATCGTTCAGACCAAGTATAATGAGTATATCGTCGAACAAAACTACGTCGGCACATATTTTCCCCTCTTCGATATAGTCTATCGCTTTTTCACTCATCATGATGGGATAATTAGCCAGTGCTAAGGCATACATATCCTCGCCTTTGCTATCTTCAGAGGGAATCGCATGAATTTCAAACGGTTCATCAATGCAATATACCTCTGAAGAAGTGACTTCCAATTCCCAAAGTTCGGAGATAGCGGAGCGCTCTTCTTCAGAGAGATCGGTATCTCGTCTATTACTAAACAGCTTTGCTCTTTGCTCTTTTATAAGTTTTTTTTGGTTCTGATATGAGAAAAAAGTCGTGATGGCGTACAAAAGTAGACCGATTTTAACTATTATTAATAACTCTTGCATGAAAGGTAAACCTTGACTGTTATCGAGTTGCAGTCCAAATGACTAATCAAAAAAATTTGCTATGTATAATCTCACTCTTTGGCCAGTATTGTGAGACTTATTGCAATAAACGTGATTTTCTGCGGAGTTTATTTGAGTACACGTCGAATATTATTTTCCTATAAATAGAATTAGCCTTTATTGATAGTTTTAATTTTATTTTCTTCGCTCAAATACATAGTGAGTAAATTGCTCAGACAGTGGATTAAGAAATGAAGATGTATTGCTTTCCATCTCAATGGTTTGAGGCAATAGAAACTCAATGTAACTAACTAAAAATTAGCCACTGTTTAACATTGCTTTCCAATTTTACTCTCTGTTATTTGTTGTGATTGAACGGGTGTGCGGCAGTCAAGGTATTATAATGTTTCACATTTTAGTTTTACGTGGTACCTAAACGTCAATGTCATCATAAAAATGCGTTAGTTTAAACTTAACTCAAATGAGCTAAGCATGTATATTAAAATAAAGTCATAAAATCAGGTATAACACCAGATGTCATTTATAATAAAAGATACACAGTTAAAAGTATTTCCAACAACGGTCGCACAACAAGTAGCAGAGTTTTCTTAAATCCGTAATACTCATTCAAAGCCAGCAAGCATTTAAAGGTTCACAATGCTTGCTTTCGTCATCCTATCTAACCACGTCTTTCTGAATGGCGCTAGCGGCCTTGGCTAGCTCATTTCTACTCCACTCGTTGAGTCCCATGCCAATAGACCAACGACGAAAACAAACATAAACCTATTGGATAACATTCCGCACAGAGCGTTTGAACTTAAGCACGGTCGACATTTATCATTCAGTTCCGAAAATGACGCATCTTATTTGTCTTCCGTTGTTAGCATCGACTTGTACTTAATCATACAAAAAGCAACGGGAGTATAAGACATGTTCAAGAATCTGCATGAAATGGTAGAGCCACTTGTTATCGGCAATGTGTGGGATGTACCAAGTGCGAAGATCGCCGAGAGCGTCGGGTTTTCTGCCATAGGCACGTCGAGTGCAGCAATCGCTAAAAATCTCGGTAAAGAAGATGGAGAAAACATCAGTTTCGAACACCTTTTATCGCTTGTAAAAGCAATGGTCACCGCGACAAAATTGCCATTGACCGTCGATCTTGAATCTGGTTATGGAGCGACGCCTGAAATCGTCGCAAACAATATTATTCAGTTAGTTAATGCTGGTGTGGTTGGCGTCAATATAGAAGACAGTGTCGTGATAGATGGTGTAAGAAGTCTGCGTGATAGCGCTCTATTTGGAAAAACGTTACAAACAGTTAGAGAATGTATTCGCAAAGAGGGTATTGATGTTTTTATTAATGTTAGGAGTGACGTGTTCCTACTCGATGTTGAACAACCTGTTTCAGCAAGTATCGAGAGAATTAAGCGATATGAACAGGCGGGTGCTGATGGTATTTTTCTACCAGGCATCAATAAAAAAGACGATATTAAAGCGGTTGTCGATATCACCTCACTACCCATAAATGTGATGTGTTTACCGGGATTACCTAATTTTTCACAACTGAAAGCACTAGGTGTAAAGCGGATAAGTATGGGCAATTTTGTCCATGAGGCAATGCTTACGTCTTTATCTTCTATCTTACTCTCAATTAAAAGCGAACAGTCTTTTGAGGCATTGTTTGCCTAGCCTAACTATGTTTCAGCCAGGACTGGCTGAAACTGAATTATCTCTTTATCTTCTCGCTAGATCTATCAATCTATATTTAATGGTTGTCTATAGTTTGTTGTCGCTTGTTCAACATAAAGTTTTGAACGCTGTGATTATTTTCAACAAGCTCTTCTAACATCAGTCCAATTTGTTAAAGTACGTCTCGGCCGAGGAGTGAAAGGTACCGAATAGTCACAGGAATAGGGTATTGGTAATACTGGTAAAGAGCCAAGCACTCATTGACTGAAATATACAGGTTGTATTAAGGAAATCAGATTATGCGCTATATTCGCCCTGCTATCTATTCATTAGGTTTGGTAGTTTTTTCTGCAAACGCTTTTGAAGGAGAGAGTTTTCAACATAAAGACTGGTATCTAGCTTGCGATAATACAGGTACCTGCAGGGCGGCTGGTTATTCAGACATTGGGAGCCTGAACCCTGTAGCGGTGATGTTTACCCGTGAAGCCGGTCCTGCAACCCCGATAACGGCCAAGGTGTTTCTGGGGGACGATTATGATTTCGAACATTGGCCCGAGCAGACCAATCTTTATATCGATTCTCAGGATTTGGGGCCGATAAAGCATGACATCCTAACCGCGATGCAGGTTCAGGCGATTCTTGCGGTGGTGACCAAAGACGCACTTATCGAAATTGGTGATGGGCAATCTAACTGGGTGTTGTCTAGTAGCGGTGCCAGCGCTGTATTTCGCAGAATGGATGAATATCAGGGCCGACTCAATACTCCATTTGCCATTGTCGCAAAAGGTCAGCGTGCTGAGTCTAAGGTCAGTCGAGCTGAGGCTGCTCCCAAACTGGTCAGTGTTGGCGGCGATGCTGCAATGAAATCGCTTGATCCTGAGTCGGAACAGTATGAAAGATTACTGCCACAACTGCGCGCGAGCTATCAGGTTGCGGAAGATGAGCTCGGTTGCCATAGGCTGTTTGAAGAGACGCCGTCTATCTCGATTGCCAAGCTTAACAACGGTCAGTCGTTAATTGAGGCATCCTGTTGGTTGGCCGCTTATAACTATGGTTCAAGTTATTGGTTGTTGGCTGAAGGTAACGAGGCGCTACCTAAATATCTCAACATCTCCGGCAATGAGTATTCGCGAGGCATCGTATCTTCCGCTCATAAAGGCCGCGGGTTGGGTGATTGCTGGAGTTTTGAAAGTTGGTTGTATGATGGCGAAAAAATGGTTCGTTCAAGCGATAGGAACACGGGGTTGTGTCGCGGAATTGCCGCAGGAGGCATAGACTCAATGCCTACCTGGGTGAGCGAAGTGGTCTTCGCACAAGATTCGAATAAATAACCATGTTGTTATGACGCAGGCCAAGTTAGTCAGTGTTTTGAGGGCCTTGGGACCAAGGTTGTACCAAAACCTCATTTTAAGAGGTGCTTTAAACTTAAATTCACATTTATTGGCCACGTTCGTTTTAGTTGTTTGAGCGTGCTCATTGCGCAATTTCCACCATTTAACTTGGCATCATGGCTGTGCTATTTGCCTTGCTAACTTCTCACGTTAAATACAGGCCACGCCAAGTATGTTTTTGATGAGCGGTCGATTAATCAATGTAGAGTCTGGCATTTTGCCAATCTATGAATAGGTCGATATATCATCTGGCACACTGCTGGCTTTAGAGGAAGCTAAATGAAAGAGATAGAAAAACTACAAGTTGTTGATTTGCTTGGTCGCTTACTCGAAGAGCACTATGTTTTACCTTTGGTAGGTAAGGCGTTGAACTTTATGCTTCAGCAAAACTATCATCGAGGTAGATATCATGATGATACCTTGATAGAGGGCTTTATAGAAAAGTTAACGCAGGACGTACTCGCGCTGTGCAAGGATAAGCATTTCAAGATTATAGTTAATGGTTCTCTAGTTCCTCCTGAACAGCGATTCATGAGTACAAACTTTGGCTTTGAAAAATTCGATTTTATTACCACCGAAGTTGCTTACTTAAAGCTATCTCGCTTTTGCTCTCCTTCTTTTGCTTCGCAAATTGCTCATGAAACTATGGGTAAAATGGCAGGCGTGAAGCACCTTATTATCGACGTTCGAAAGAATGGAGGAGGGCACCCTGATATGGTTAAGCTAATCACGTCATATTTTTTTGATAGTAATCAATCAATTTTACTTAATACAATTCATTGGCGAGATGTGCCTAGTCCAGAGGAATGGTGGACGGAGACGGATATTAATAGCTACCCTGATCTGAATTTATATGTGTTAACGAGCCGAGATACCTTGTCTGCTGCTGAAGAGTTCTGTTACAACCTCCAATGTTTAGAGCGAGCTGTGTTGATTGGTGAAGTAACAGGCGGTGCTGCTCACCCTTGTCGGTTGTTCGAGCTTACTTTAGGCTTATCGGTTGCCATTCCTGTCGGTAAAGCAGTCAATCCGATTTCTAATCGAAACTGGGAGCAATGCGGAGTGATCCCCGATATTGCCACAAATTCAGAAGATGCACTGAAGGTAGCGTTCGAGAAAATAGGTTTAAAAAATGCAAATTTGGACTTTCTTGATCAGCATTAAAAAATAGCACAACAAACCCTTCAAACTGGAGTCGTCGGTACACGCCCAGACATTTATCCGATCATCACTTTGAAATCAGCTTGCTGTGGGATAGGCTTCTAACAAATCAAGCAAGGATGTACTAAGTAATGCGTGTTGATTACAAAAAGCGGTTAATTCCAGTGATTCGATATCTGGAAAAGCATTTCAACCAGCCTTTAAACCTGCCAGAGGTCGCTGCCTTGGCTAACCTTTCTCCATACCATTTTCACCGTACGTTTAAAGCCGTGCAGGGTGAAACTTTGGCTGACTATATTCGCCGACTCAGATTGGCCGCTGCTGCTGACGATTTGTTTAAGTCTAAACAGCCGATACTCAACATTGCGCTTGAGTATGGTTTCTCTTCTTCGCAAAGTTTGGCTAAGGCCTTTAACCAGCATTTCGGCGTCACTCCAACGGCATTCAGAGACTGTGAAAACTATCAAGAGTTTTCCGAGTTAGCACGAAACAGCAAGATTGGACACACATTGCGCAAGAATGGAAACGAAGTCGAGAGAGGCGAACCATATACTGACTCCGAACCAGCAATATGGAGCAAGACAATGGAAATTCAAAACTTTGAAGCAACAAAATTAGCTTACGTTCGAGTGACAGGACCTTATGGCGAAGGGTATCAGGAACCATCCAGTCGTCTTTATCAGTGGGCCGGAATGAAGGGGCTAGCAGGGAACACCTGCATCTTTATTTTTCACGACAATCCGGAAGTGACACCGAATGATAAATGCCGCACCGATATCTGTTTGATGGTGCCAGAAGATACTGAAGTGCCGAGCAATATTGAACTGCAAGACTTTCCGGGGGGTGATTACGCGGTGATGCGTCAGAAGATCACCGAGCATACTCAGTATTCTAAAGCATGGGATGACCTAATGAGTAACGTGATTGATTCAGGAATTGAAAATGATGATCGTCCCTGTTTCGAGCTTTATCACAGCTATGACCCAGAGACTCAGCACTCTGATGTGAGCTTTTGTACTGCGATTAAACAGTAGTAGTCTGCGCTATTGAACAAACGGCAAACAACAAGCCTTCAAACTGGAGGCTTGTTGTCTGTTTTCACTATCCACTAGGTCATGGCTCAAGTATCGTTAGCTCGGTTGAATAACCAGAAAAATTGCCACCGCAGCCAAACTTGCTCCAAAGCTGCGATTGATTGCCACCATCTTCCTCGGCGACTCAATAAAGCGAGTCAGCATTGAGCCGAAGTAGGCCCAAATCAACATACCAATAACACCTGTTATCACCATCACTCCAATAATAAAGACGACCTGAACGACATAGTTGCTGGCTGGCGAAACGAATTGAGAAAACACCGTGATGGAAGCGACCCAACCTTTTGGGTTAAGGATTTGTACCATTATGCCGGACAAAAAGCCGGACTTTTTCACACTGGCATTGTTGTCGAGCTCCATATTCGCAATCCCCCATGCCATATAGAGCAAATAAGCCGCACCAAGCCACTTGAGGGCCAAGTAAAGAGTCGGATAGAGAGCCAGTAGTCCAGCCAGTCCGACACTCGCTCCCGCCAGAATGGCGATCACACCAACGGCGTTACCGACAATAAAAGGTAAGGTCGCGCTCACTCCATAGCGGCTGGAAAGGCCAATCAAAGCGATATTACCCGCGCCTGGTGTCATAGAAATTGATACTGCGAACAGCAGAAACGCTGTCATCAACTGAGCACTCATTGCTCACTCCCGTAAAGTCATGGTTTCAATATGAGACTCAGTCTACCGATATTGGTAGGAATAAAATTGCTATTTGGGTTATGGTAATAATCAATTTGAGCAAGTAATTTCTAAAAATACTATGAAAAAGAAAGAATCCACCAATGTTGAGTTAGATAGTACTGATTTTTCCATTCTTGAACGTATCCAGCGAGATGGCCGCATCAGCAACAGCAAGTTAGCTGAAGAGGTCAACCTCAGCGAAACACCATGTTGGCGACGTTGGAAAAAAATGGAGCAAGAAGGCTACATCGAAGGTTATGCAGCAAGACTCAACCGTAAAAAACTTGGTTTTCAGGTTTCGGGTTTCACTTTGGTCACACTGGGAAGTCATGAAGTAGAAAACACGGACCCGTTTGAGGACTATGTGGCGGAATCAGACTGGATTACCATGTGCCACTGCATTGCTGGTGGGGCAGATTACATCGTACAGGTAGTAGCAAAAGACTTAGATGAATACTTTGAACGGATCAGTTCTATACGACGAGTTAAAGGCGTGAGCGCCATTCAGTCCAACGTATCGGTTAAAGAGATTAAAAGTACATTCCAACTGCCTTTAAATTAAAGGCGATTTTACTGGTCGTTAGATCCAAGACCATTCTGATAGAGGGTCAACTTCGGGTCGTCAGGGTATAAATGGTGACCACTTATACCCACTGCCTTCAAAAAGGGTCAGCGGTTTGCTTCACGCTATGAGATTTCAGGAAATAACATAGCAACTTTGCGTTGAAAACCGTCATAATGCCCGATATTGATTGAGACAATCTGGCCAAAGAGCCATTGTCATAAGTGTTAAATAGGAATGTGCTTGATGCGTAAATCAGATAAGAAGACTGAAAATCAAATTAGAGAAGTGTTAACCGAAGTGTGTGAAGATACGTTAAAGAGCTACGATGGCTTTCTTTGGGTGACTCATACGGTCAAATACGCTTCTTTTCCTCAGAGCTTAGAAGTTGTCTGCGTATTCGACACGAAGCAAAATAGAGCTAACTTCTTAGTGGGAGAAGGCCCGCAGCATGTCTCACTCACTATTCAAAAGGCATTCAATAAGGTTGGCGTCCGGATTAAGAGCGTAGACAAGCAAATACGCTATGATACTCAGGAAAACGGATAGTGCGCTCAAATCTAGTTGTCGCGATAATACAAGGTTTTGTATTGGGAATGTCGATATAAACTCTGTGGTTGAATATGGTCCTTTTTCGATATTCAAATACGTATTTGTTTTCGGTACAACATATAGGGAGAACAGCACAGCGCTATTCTCCTCCGAAGAGTAATTGCCGTGGTTTACTTTTCTCTCCTACTGGATAGCAAACCACGGCAGCGTATGCCAAGTGGGTCAACAAACGCCACTTACGCTCCTTTAAAGCGTTTTAGACTCAAAATTTCAGCCAATATTTATCCGGAATATTTCGCGTGTCATCGGATAAATTGGGGTTGGGGATATTGAACACGCGACGCTGTTTCATTTGTGCTTGTTCAAAGGTTTTCTTCACTAAGGCTGAGTTGTTGAAAAATTCCACAAAAGATCCATCTTGATAAGCTTTTTCAAAGCCAGAGTTCAGGAGATCAACAACGGCTTTGTTCTCTGCGGTCGGTGAGACGAACAAGAACATAGGAAATTTGTAAACCAGCATCAACTGACTATCGACGACTAAGTTTGGATACTGCTTTCGTTGTGCCAATTCACTGTAGGGTTCAATGACGGCTCGAGGAAATAAGTCCGCGCGGCCAGCGTCGACGATTTTGAAAATGCTCTCAAAACTGGGTACTTCTTTTACCTTAAACCCTCCGGCTGAAAGTACGCCGACATCTGCCCAACCTTCGCCTTGAATCATGCTAAGTTTTTCAAGTTCCGCTTTGGTTGCTACATTCGATAACTTGGCTTGTGTGGTTTTATTGGTAATGAAGATTCGATGTCCTAGTAAGCCTCGAAAAACCGGGTAACGAATTGGCACAAGTTGGCTTTCGAGTTTCTTATCGGCTCCCAACCAATCAATGGTCATTTTCCCCTCTTTGAGCAACTGTACTTTTCTCGATTGGGAATCGACTGGGCGAGAATAGGGCTTGATGGTCACTTGCTGCCCTGATTTGTTGGCAAGAAAGCCAATCAGTTCGATGGCGTATTTGTCGAGATCTGAACCATCACGTGGGATCGGGTGAACAATTTCAACGGCCGAGATACTTGTTGACGAAAACAGCATCAATACCGCATAAAGCCCGTTGCGAAATAGTGTACTCATCAGACATTCCTTTTTTGCTTGAACACTTTAAAACCTAGTCAACAAATCCTTTGTGTCAAAGTTATCAGTTATGGTGTTTGCGTGCGTATAGAGGTACATACTCTAGAAGAAAAGAAGAAGGCTCAAACCGCGCTCTGAGTGAACCGCGTCAACAGCGGGAGAGGTAACCATCTGATGTTGGGATGTTTATGGGTTTAATCAAAAAAGCCAGTTCGCTCCCTAGTTGTGAGTTGATTTTCAAGGGGCTTAAAGACCGCGTACAGACTAATTTGAGTGATGACTGAGTGTCAAGCCACGCTCTAAGCTGTCAGTGCGGTATTTGCTTGGTGTCTGATTAAACATTTTCTTGAAAGCGTATATGTAGGCAGAGTCAGACGCGTAACCTAATTCGATAGCAATTTCTTGAATACTCTTGTTTGAACTGAGTAATTGCAGAGATAAAACCAACCGAATGTTTCTTCGCCACATTGCAAAGGATTGGGCAAACTCTTTTGCGCATAGTCGCGACAGAGTTCGCTCAGAAGCCCCTACTTTTGTTGCCCAATCTCGCAGTGTGAATGACAAATCAGGTTGCTGTTTAAGTTGGACAAAAATAGATAAAAGACGTTTATCTGTAGGAATGAGCAGGGGTATCTCGTAGCAGCTTGCCAATGCTATTTGATCTTGCAATACCATCAGCAAATGGGTGATGTTGGACTCGGACTGTGCGCGAGTACCGTTGTCAAACAAAACAAGTATCAACTCTTTTATGAATGGGCTGACAAAACAAGATTTCGGTTGAGCGCCATACTGAATGAATTTGTCTGGGTTAAGATAAATCGCTAGAAATTGAGTATCGGTAATGGCGATGGACTTGTGAACTGTGTTAGCAGGGATGTAAAGCATGCCATTGTGAGGCACTACCACACACTTCCCCCCTATATCCGATTGCAATAACCCTTCAATAGGAAAGATGATTTGATGCCATGAGTGCGTATGAAAGTCATCAACGTAGCCTGAACTCATCGCCGTTGTTTTGGTAATGAATTGCTTCTCAGGAAATTCTAATATTAGATCGTTGGCTTGCATAGTTGTCTGTTTATCTATATCGGTCGTCGGGTAGTATAAAGTGCACCATATCGATTTGATATAACATCGTCAGCCAATCGTCACACACAAGGCTGAAAGATGCATATTCACTTTATTATTCATGAATATTTCGAACCCCCAGGCGCCTATGAGGCTTGGGCAAAAAGTCACGCTCACACCATTACCTATTCTCGGTTATACCAAGGTGAAACGCTTGCTAATGATGTCCAAGATATCGATTTTCTGATTGTGATGGGAGGGCCTCAAGATCCAGTGACAACCACTGAACAATGTGCTCATTTTGATTCTAAAAGGGAACAGGCAGTGATTCGAAACGCCATTGACGCTGAAAAAGTGGTCATTGGTGTCTGTTTAGGGGCGCAATTGATAGGTGAAGCTTTAGGAGCCCAATACAACCACAGCCCAGAGCCTGAAATTGGTAAGTTCCCGATCACGCTAACCGATGCTGGCTTGGCACACCCGCTATTTGACCACTTTGGCAAGGAGCTAGAAGTAGGTCATTGGCATAACGACATGCCAGGAGTGACCACTGATGCACAAATCATTGCTCACAGTGAAGGGTGTCCGAGACAAATTGTTGCGTATAGTGATCGAGTCTTTGGTTTTCAGTGTCATATGGAATTGACTAAAGATGTCGTCGCATTGTTGATTGACAACGACGATCTCAGTCAAGCGGCAAGGTATCGATTTGTCGAGGAACCAGACGTATTGCTCAGCCACGACTATGAAGAAATGAACCAAAAATTACAGGAGTTTTTAGATAAGCTACAAAATGTTTATCTATCAAAGCCCTAAATAACGATGTACTCGTTTTTAATACAAATACGGCTCAGAAGAGCCGTATGTGTCCCCAGTGAAGCTCATTAGATGGGCCATAAAACCACACGGCATTGTAAACATGCATAGCGATGTGGTTTATGGCATGTAGACCAAACAATTAGCTACTGGGTTGGTTGTTAAGCAAGGACAGGTTAGCTACAAGAATTGTGCGTCAACCATTTATCCACTTGCCCCTGATTTTGCTCCAACCAGCTTTTTGCTGCGTCATCAACCGACATTTTTTGATAGTCAACTAACATCGCGGCCAGAGCGATTTGTCCGTTATCCAGTTTGAACGAGTTAATAATATCCGTTGCACATTGAGATTTTTGATTGAGTTTATTTGAAATGGCGATTTTCAGCCACCCGCCAGTTGGGTTGCCACAGTCCCATTTGAAATTTGGGTTAACACCCCATGAGGCTTTTTGCTCGCACTGTTCATCGTATTTAGGGAACTCAACAAACTTTCCAGGATATTTTGCTTCAACCCAGTTAGGAGACCAGTTAAAAATGAGTAGCGGCTTTTTCGCGGCAATATATTCATCAATCTTGGCATTGATTTCTGCACCATCTTTCAGGGTTACGACATCAAACTTGAGGCCAAGTGCTCTGATCCGCGCTGCATCTGGCTTCTCCCAAGGCCCTGTATAGTAAAGCCCTAGTTTTCCACCTTCCGCAAACTGTTCATGGCAGCTTTTCAGGGCATTCCAATCCGGTAGTCCGGGGCAGCTCTGCTCAACATAATCAGGGTACCACCAATCCTCTCGTGTGGTTGCTGTATGAGTCCCCCCATCAACAATGTTGCCCTTGTCGATGAGTTGATAAAATTTTGATGCCATTGAGCCTTCCCACACTTCAACTTGTACATCAGCTTCATCGTGAGAAAGTTTGTACCACTGCGCTCGCGCATTCGCATCAACATACTCGATGGGAACGCCCTTTTGACTGAGTAGATCCCCCAGCACTTTGGTCAATACTTGCTGGCTGGTCCAGTCAAGAGAAAGAAGCCTGACGGGTTCACTGCTGTGTGAGCTGAAAGATAACCCTGCAAGCGAACAGGCTATCAACGTACGTACTGTATTCATAAATGGTACCCCTTCCAGATTGACTCTTATAGTGAAGGAGGTGATAGCAAAATTTGCAAGTCGGGCGCATTATTATGCTGGATGCCGATAATAAGGTTAACCGTTGAACGGCATTTTTATTATTGCTTTGTGAGTCCCATTTGCGTATTATGCGCCCGCTTATTCAACTATCAACTAACTGTAAAGGAGTAAAAAATCATGACAAATACATCATTATCCTTTGCAGGTCTTGTCCTATAAGTAGCAGGAAGCTCTCTCATAAATCCCTTTTTTAAGGTATTCGCTTTCTTATAAAGCTACGCCCTAGTCAACTGACCTGCCAATACGTTTTTCGTTTTAAATCCTATTTAAAGGTATTGGTACTATGGGCAAATCCGTCCAAAAGATCACTGAAAACGTTAGCCTTATTGCGTCTACTGATACGTGGATTGAAGGGCTAGCAATACAACAACTGATTAAAACATCAAAATTAACAGGCATGCAGCAAGTTGCTGGTATGCCGGACTTGCACCCTGGAAGAGGTTATCCGATTGGTGCAGCATTCTTTACAACCAGCAAAATTTACCCTGCATTAGTGGGCAATGATATTGGTTGTGGTATGTCGCTTTGGCAAACGTCAGCAAAAGTATCCAAGGTTAACTTAGATAAGTTAGCGAAGAAGTTTGGGCATGTCGAACAGCCTCTAGACGATAGCTGGGCAGAGCACATTGCCGCGAGAAAATCAGAAAAAAGCATTACCACGAATGCGTATGACTATGCACTAGGCACTATCGGTGGCGGTAACCATTTTGCCGAGTTTCAGGCGATTGAAGAAGTGTACCAACAACAAGCTTTAGATGAACTTGGGTTAAACAAAAAGCATCTACAGCTACTTGTGCACTCTGGCTCTAGAGGTCTAGGGCAATCGATTTTAGTCAACCATGTAACCACCCATAACCATGACGGCATCGAAGTCGGAGACGCGGTGGGCAATTTCGCAGATTACCTGCAAAAGCATGATGAAGCGGTACGTTGGGCTGAGCTAAATCGAGAACTTATTGCCAAGCGATTTCTTGACGCTATTCGTGCCAAAGGTGAGTGCGCTCTGGATGTGAATCACAATCTAGTTTCAGCCAAAGAAATAGAGGGCCAGCAAGGTTGGTTACACAGAAAAGGAGCGACCCCAAGCGACAAAGGCTATGTCGTCATTCCAGGTTCACGCGGAGATTACAGCTATTTAGTCAAGCCCATTGAAGGTGCAGATGAAAATATGGCAATCAGCCTTTATTCACTCGCCCATGGCGCTGGCAGAAAGTGGAAACGCGGGGAATGTCATGGCCGGTTGGGGCATAAATACAAGCGCGAGGACTTATATCGTACCGCTCTGGGCAGCCGTGTGGTGTGTGGTAATAAGGAACTTCTTTATGATGAAGCACCGCAAGCGTATAAAAATTGTGAAACCGTCATTAACGATATGGTTGATGCGGGGTTAATCGAGGTCGTAGCAAAATTACGCCCCGTGTTAACGTTTAAAACCAATGGAGAGTGTTCATCATGATATTACTCCAATTATCGTCAGGACAAGGTCCTATCGAATGTTGTAAGGCCATTGGTTTAGCGCTAAAAGCGATTGAAAAAGAATGTCGGGCTGAAAACATAGAGCTGGATGTCGTGGATATCCTTGCTGCCGATGATAAGGATTGTTTCAGATCCGTACTGCTAAAGCTGGATTCACCATTTGAGGAGAGAGCCAAGCAATTGGCTTTCTCTTGGCAGGGCGCCATGTTGTGGGTGTGTCAAAGTGCCTTTCGACCTAAACATAAGCGTAAGAATTGGTTTTTCAGTGGCCAAATGTTCGAAGTCGATGAGTCAAGCCTAGATAGCGGTGTAACGTATCAAACGTGCCGGGCATCGGGGGCTGGTGGTCAGCATGTCAATACAACCAATTCGGCGGTGCGTGCCACTCACACGGAAACAGGTGTTTCCGTGCGGGTTGAAAGTGAACGTAGCCAACATGCCAACAAACGGCTAGCCAGAGCCTTATTGTTTCAAAAACTAGAAATGATGAAGCAAGAGCAAATGACTTCTCAAGAAAAAGCACGTTGGCAACAACATCGGGAGCTTGAACGGGGCAACCCTGTAAAGACATTTAAAGGCGAAAAGTTTGTCGCTGTGACGAGAAAAAGTCGCTAAGCCCAAATCAACGAGGATTGAATATGACAAACTTACTTTTTATATGCAGTCGAAATCAATGGCGTAGCCCGACAGGAGAACAAGTGTGGAGAAACCACCCCAAAGTCTCCGTAAGGTCAGCTGGCACGAGTCCTAAAGCACGCAAGACTGTATCCGTTAAAGACATTCAATGGTCTGACATTATTTTTGTGATGGAAGAAAAACACAGAAGTCGCTTAAAGTCTCAGTTCACTCGACTTTTAGACTACAAAGACATCCATGTGCTCGATGTTCCAGACGAGTATCAGTATATGGATGAAGAGTTAATTGAAACTATGAAGCAATCGGTTAGCAGCTATATAGGAATAGCTGCACCATAAAACCCACAAATTATTAGAGGATAGAACAATGTAACTCCATCAAAGCACAGCAAATGAGTAATCTCGCAAGCCACAAAAATGCGGGAGAACGTGCTGTGCCTATTTCAATGACAGCTAAGCAAGTTGCTTAGTGTTAGTTAAATAGACATGGAGTTATAACATGAGATTTAAATATCCTCGCACCCCTCATTTACCTTGGTCACCGGGTGCTACAAAGGATGATATCTACCAAGGCGATTTAAGTCACTTTGAAGGTAAGACAGTCGTTGTTACTGAAAAAATGGACGGCGAAAACACCACCTTGTATTCAGATTACGTGCATGCCCGATCTATCGATAGCCGCTTCCACCCATCGAGAACGTGGGTTAAGGCTTTGCAAGCTAAAATCGGATATCGGATTCCAATAGGATGGCGTATTTGTGGTGAAAACCTCTATGCAAGACATTCAATTGCTTATGACGCGTTGACTAGCTATTTCATGGCTTTTTCAGCATGGAATGACAGAAATGAATGTTTAAGTTGGCAAGAGAGCAAACTATTTTTCCAACAGCTAGGGCTGGAAACACCAAAAGAACTCTACCTGGGGCTTTGGTGTGAAGAGACGATCCGCAATATTGATTTAGATATTGAACATCAAGAAGGTTATGTGGTGCGAATTGCTGACCGCTTTCACTTTAATGAGTTTCCTCAGTGTGTGTCGAAATGGGTGAGAACTGATCATGTGGTCACGGATCAACACTGGATGCATGCTGAAGTGATACCTAACGGACTAAAAGATACGACAGGAGGCGAAGGTGAAAAGATTGAATAGATGGCTAGAAAGCTTAGCCTTAGATCATTCGCCTGATTTCGCAGAGTGCAGATCATTTTTAGCGAGCCATTTTCCGTTGTTGAATGAGTTTGAAAATACAGAGCAAGATAAGGAATGGCACGCGGAAGGCAATGTTGCTATTCATACAGACATGGTGCTACAGGCGCTGTATGCCTTGCTATCTTCAAGGGCCACGCATATCCAAGGAGCACAAAGACAAGTCCTAATTTTGTCGGCCTTGCTTCATGATATTGCTAAACCACTCACAACTCGACGGAGAGACATTGCAGGTGTTGAACGAGTGGTAGCGTCTGGGCATGAAGAAATAGGCGCTAGCTATTTGGCAACGCGTTTAATGGAATTACCCCTTGCTTACAAGTCTGTAATGCAAATTATGGGGTTGGTCGGCTTTCATCAAGTACCGAAACTTTTGGTGGTTAAAAACCAAGGCTATAGTGATTATTTTCGTTTATCTTTAAATGCCAATTTGGAGCTCTTATATTGGCTTGAACAGGCTGATATGAAAGGACGAACGTGCTCTGATTTAGATAAACAAATTGATTTACTTGAACAGTTTCGATTGTTTGCAGAAGACTATCAGCTTTGGGGTATCGAGGATCCTATCGAGTTTCATCTAAGAAAAATACAGCTTAAATCTTGTCAATCTGAGCAGGCTTTTCTAGATGGTTATGCCATCCATCAGCTTTCACATGGGGATATTAGTACGGTTGAACAGGCAATAGCGAAAAACTATGAGCCATGCCAGCATTACAGTCATTTATACCTGATGTGCGGCATGAGTGGCAGTGGTAAATCGACTTGGATCGAGAAGAACTTAGAGGGTTACGACGTGATCTCTCTTGATCAAATTCGCAAAGAGCTAAACGGAAAACGTGATTGCCAAAAGAATCGAGGGCAAGTTTTACAGCTGGCCAAAACTCGATTGAAAAAAGCGTTGGCAAATAAGCGCAACGTGGTTTGGGATGCTACCAATATCCGCAAAGATTTCAGAAATACTATCTGTGAACTGGGTGAGAACTATGGAGCGTTAATCACTATGGTTGTTTTCCAACTTAAGGAAAGTAGCCTCCGTGTGAATAACCGCAATCGCCAATACGCGGTGGGTGATGAGGTAATCTCTAGTCAACTGACCAAACTTGAATGGCCGTGGCCAACTGAAAGTCACCGATTTTTGGTCATTGGGGAGAATGGCTCAGAGTTATACAGAAAAGGGACCTTTAGTTAATATCTAGCCTCTAAGCTAACAATAAATTTAAGTTACCTAGGCGAATGCCTAGGTAACTTTCATCATTTAGAACAGTGTATCACCCGCTAGCTTTTTTAAAGCAAATTTGCCTCGTTCCTTTCCAATACAGCTTTGAATAGCAAATTCAGTGACTCAAATTGAGCCTCTCGTCCATTGTTACTCCCCACATAGTGCTCATGCCGAAGTAATTCAGACTCGATAAATTCATTGATGACTGGCACCGCAGGCGCATACTCTTTCTCTAAACTGACTCTCTTACGCTCTAAGAGAGCAGTAATAGCTTCATCTAAGGGAATGTGTTCGGCCACTAATTGGCGCAGTTGGTCAAATTCAATGGGCGCGGGGTTGTCGTATTTTTCTAGCCACTGGATGGCGAGCAATGGTCTCAACACATAGAAATACTTCTTCAAAGGGACTAAATCCCTTTGTAGATATCCTCGGAAGTTACCTTTAGCCATGTGTAAGTAGTGATGTATCCCTTTGTGTGAAGAAGCGATAGCCGGCATTAACTCCCTCGCCCTTTGAGCGAAATAGCCATCATCTACATATATAATTGGAGACTGTAACCACTCAATAAAAGCAGGGTTCGACTTCCAAAATAGGTTTAACGCCTTACGTAAATCCCAGCCATTGATATCTATTTCGTCGACTATTGGATATTCGATAACATCGCGTCTATCTTCAAGATCGATGGATAGGTACCAGTCTTTTTTACGGACATAGATAAAGCGCACATCGTAATCACTATTCGGGCTGGAAAACCCCCACGCTCGACTGCCAGATTCAACCGCGTATATCACTTTAATATCATGTTCTTTTTCAGCTGCGGCTATTCTGCGCAATATTTCTTTTCTGATCTTCGTGTCTATGACTTGTTTCGATTCAGCAAATTCACTGACTCTTTCATTCATTGCCATTTTACTTCCTTAGCCTTTTACACAAACGATTTGCTTCAGTGTGTAAACCACTTCCACCAAGTCTTTTTGAGCTGCCATGACTTTTTCAATATCCTTGTAAGCATGGGGAATTTCATCAATCACAGAGGCATCCTTTCTGCACTCTACTCCTTCGGTTGCAGCAATTTGATCATTAATGTTGTAGACCTTTTTAGCTTGTGTTCTCGACATCACTCGTCCAGCACCATGACTACAGCTATTAAAACTCTCAGGGTTTCCTAACCCACGAACAATAAAAGAGCGAGCCCCCATGCTTCCTGGAATAATGCCCATTTCGCCTTTTTCGGCTCTTACCGCTCCCTTACGAGTCACATAACAATCCTTGCCAAAATGCCGTTCCCTAGAGACGTAGTTGTGATGACAGTTCACCGCTAACTCAGCGGTAGAAAACGCGACTGGTATTTGCTTTTTCAGTGCAGATATAGCATTAAACATCATTATTTCACGATTCTTGGCGGCAAAATCTTGTGCCCATTCAACCGCTTCCACATAGTCATCAAAGTATGCGCTGCCTTCTTCCAAGTAAGCCAAGTCCATATCAGGCAAGTTAACTTGATGGCGTTGCATTTCTTTCTTTGCAAGCTCTATAAAGTAAGTGCCAATTCTATTTCCTACACCGCGACTTCCTGAGTGCAACATGATCCAAACCGCATCGTTTTCGTCTAGGCACAGTTCTAAAAAGTGATTACCCGTGCCCATGGTGCCTAAATGCTTAACATGGTTGCTTTTTCTTATCGCTGGGTGCTTGTGACAAATAGTTTCAAATCTTGCTTCGAGCTTTTTCCATTCGCCAGCAACGACATCTGGAATATTGTGCCAAGCTCCTCTGTCTCGGGCTTTTCCCCTTCCTCCAGTACGACCATGAGGTACTGCTGCTTCAAAAGCATGTCTGATCCCTGATAAATTATCGGGTAACTGGCTGGCCGTTAACGTTGTTTTTGTTGCTAACATACCGCATCCAATATCGACCCCGACGGCTGCGGGTATGACAGCATCAACAGAAGGAATAACACTTCCAATCGTTGCGCCTTTACCAAGGTGAACATCCGGCATCACCGCAATATGTGAATGGACTAACGACATACCAGCGATGTTGTTCAACTGCTCTTGAGCTTTGTCATCAAAAGGCACCCCTTTAGTCCATGCCTTGATGGTGGCTCTTCCTTCATTTTCAATAACGTTATAGTTTCTACACATTGTTGCTTCCTTAATTCTTTAATCGCCGCGCAAGCGTTCGCCAATTCATAGCCGCTCAGTTTCTATCGATATGCCTACGCGACTTTTACAACCCCATTCATTAAACCTTCTAGGCCGCCATAAACCGTTAAGCTATCAATTTGGTCTGCGATTTTTTCTAACGCTTCAAGCTCTTTTAAGCGCATTAAAGTCGGGTTGTTTTCCATGACTTTTGCTGTGTTGTGTAAGCTTCTTGTCGCCGCAGTTTCTTCACGTCTTTTGATCACATTGGCTTCCGCTGCTTTTTGCGCTTCGACCACTTGGTTCAAAATGGCTTTCATCTCTCCGGGTAAAATGATGTCTTTAACGCCGACATTCATCAAAGTGATGCCCATTTCATATAGGCGCTCTGCGACGAGCTCTTTCACTGTTTCATTGACATACAATTTATCCAGCAGGATATCGTCTAATGACTTTGTGCCAACCGCTTCTCTTAAGGCTAATTGCAGCATTTTGTAAACAAAATCATCAACGTTATCGACACTTCGTGCCGCTAGTTCAGCATCATGTACCTTAATGCTTGCACTCAAATTAATTCGTAGACTTACGCGGTCTTTACTCAAGATTTCTTGACCAGAAATCTCAAGTAGTTGAGTTCTGCAATCAAATGATTTCAACTCAACGGAGTGGTTGAACTGCCAGAAGCCATGTCGTCCAGGCGCGAGTCTTTTTAGCAGTTGGCCGTTGACATACAGCAAGCCAACATGGTCGTTTGCGACCGTTAGATCAGCGATGGGTTTGGTTGCTATCGTGCTTTCGCTTCTGATCAAACGTGAGGAGGTATTAGCCCCAGCACGATTGATTAAAAAAAGTGTTTGTTCTTCAACTTCAATCTCTTCATCTATGGTCACTTTCTCCAAGCGAATGTCACCTGCGTCTTTCCATAGGTATAGTTGCTCGCTAGGGGCAACTACGCCACGTAGCAAATCGTTAACGTATAACAAGCCAGCTTCATTGCTTTTTAGTTTCCAATGCGAAATGTGTTCACGAAGTAACTCATTATTTTTGTACAGTCTTTCGGCATTCTCCTCAGAAAAAAATAAAGAGTTAATATCGAAAGTCATGAATTCGATTTCGTTTTTCAAATCCCATATTTTGTGCTTGCCTTGTGTTAATACGGAATCTAGCTTTTGATTTTTGAACACTAATACTCTTTGGTTTTCTGCTACTGATACTGTTTTTCTTAAAGATAGTGTTGTTCCAAACATCTTAATTTCCTTCGTTTCTTGCCATATACCGATGTGGTGATGTTAGTAAGGGTTAGATACGTGATTAATAAAGGCCTCAAGCTGCACTTCAGTAGGGAGCATCCTGCTTGCTACTGATTATTCACTCTGGCGCTTATCTACCATTGGTACCAACGGCTTACTAACGTTTTAACTACTCATTGTAAAAAGGGTGGGACTCGAACCCACAACAATCGAATTAAGCATTCGAGGCTCTACCAATTGAGCTACCTGCATTTAAGATGGGATTCGAACCCATGACTCACGAAATTTCTTCGCTGCTCTACCTCTGAGCTACTTAATGGTTATCTGATAAGGCATACGCAGTCACAGTGTTCAGCGCACCGGAGTGACCTTTTGAATCACAACCAAATCATCAGACAACTAGGTAATATCAAGCTATGTGCCAAAATGGTGATCTTTCTTGAAGTTAATTTTTAAGTGTATGTATTTATTGGTAAAAATATATATTCCTTGCTCTTTTAGATAAAAGTGCGTTGATAACAAAAACACAAAAATATAACCTAATGGATAGCTAAGTTATCTATATGGATACGATATGAGTAAGAGAACAGTTGCGATAAGTCTTATTGGAACTCAATTGGATTTTGTTGGTAAAAGAGTGGACCGATGGGCAAGGTGGCGGCCCAATGTGAGTTTGTGCAGTCAGCAAGACTTGCTGGTCGATGAGCTACACATGCTGCATGATAACCACAGCTATCGCTTGGCAAATAACGTCGCTGTAGACATCGAATCTGTGTCTCCAAAAACCAAGGTGACACTGCATTCGATTAACTTTTCCGATCCGTGGGATTTTGAGGAAGTCTACGCCAAGCTTTTTGATTGGTGCCAACAACAAGAATTCGATACTGATAACAACGACTACCTTTTTCATATCACAACCGGCACACACGTTGTTCAAATTTGTAGTTATTTACTTACCGAGAGTCGTCACTTTCCAGGGCGTTTAATTCAAACCTCTCCTGATCACAACAATAACAACAAGTCGATTGGACGTGTGCAAATCATAGACCTTGATTTGTCGAAATATGACCAATTGGCGACCCGTTTTGATGTCGAACATCAAGAAGGCAAAGAGTTTCTCAAAGGGGGCATTGAAACACTTAATACAGGGTTTAACCGATTAATTACTCAGTTAGAAAAGGTCGCGATACGTTCTGAAGACCCCATGCTATTAACGGGCCCAACCGGAGCAGGCAAAAGCCAATTGGCGACTCGCATCTACCAACTGAAAAAGAGACGTGCAATGCTTTCTGGCGCTTTGGTATCCGTAAACTGTGCGACGCTAAAAGGCGAAAATGCTATGGCGGCCTTATTTGGTCATACCAAAGGTGCATTCACTGGCGCTCAAAAATCACGAGATGGTTTTTTGCTTACAGCCAATGATGGCGTTTTGTTCTTAGATGAGATTGGTGAGCTGGGCCTCGAAGAGCAAGCCATGCTACTGCATGCGATTGAAAATAAAACATTTCATCCGGTAGGGAGTGATAGCCCCGTACAGAGTGATTTTCAATTGATTGCGGGTACCAATCGAGATCTCAAGCTCGAAATTGAAAAAGGCACGTTTAGGGAAGATTTGTTAGCGCGTATCAATCTTTGGACTTATCAGCTTCCTGCATTAAAAGACAGGAAAGAGGATATTCCTGCCAACGTTGATTATGAAATTGATTTGTACGCGCAAAAATCAGGACAACGGGTGCAGTTTAACAAAGAGGCGAAGCATGCTTTTATCAGTTTCGCTACGTCCAACGAAGCGTTATGGGTTGGAAACTTTCGAGACTTAAGTTCAGCGATCACAAGGCTTTGCACCTTAGCAGACTCTTCGAGAATTTCCGTTGACGATGTAAAAGATGAAATTGAACGACTAAAGCGCGCTTGGTATCCCACTTGTCAGCAATCTAAGCTCACGCATGTAGAAGCGTGTTTGTCGGTGGCTGAGGTTGAACAACTGGACCAATTTGATGCCAACCAGTTAAATTTTGTGTTGTCTGTATGTCGCCGGCACAGCAGCATGGCTTCTGCTGGTAGGGAGTTGTTTAATGTGAGCCGAACATTGAAAGCTCAAACTAACGACTCAAGTCGGTTGCAGAAATATTTAGCTAAGTTCGGATTGAAATGGGCTGACCTATAGATCTGCATTCTTGCCATTAGGGTTGGCTTTGATGTTGGGAACAGCGCCATATAGGGAGTCGGTATTGACAGACATTATTAATCGGACGTCACCAACCATCAGAGATAACTGAGCGCAACACTCCAGCGTACCATGCCCCCTTTTGTTTATGGGGTATTTTCTGTGACGGCCTTTTCTAAACCCCATTCTTTACTCGACACATTGTTAACACACTCCTCTATAAGAACCTGATTTTTGACCAGTTAATCGGCCTATGCGTTGAATCCGTTGACTCTTCTGAACCCCAGCGATATCCTGCAAAAGCACTGGCAAAATCCAGTGTCGGGATTAGCACCCCGCCTCAATTCACTAGTCGCATAGAGCGTCAGCAAAACGCTGCTCCCTATGTGCTGCCTTGGCGCACCTGTAGAAAACGGATTGGTTTTTGTTTGAACAATCCTGTTGGTATTACGGTGAGCTGGGCGAGGCAGCTTCGGCTGGCCGTTTACTAGTGAGCGGTAGTGCTAACCTTGTTCAGTTCACCACCCTTTGTTATGGGGTCTCTGTGTGGTGATGGAAATGTTTTCCTGTTGGAGGTTACTATGCCAAAGCTCACAGATGATCATGTTCTGAAAGTCCTCAATTCTATTTGTTACCGTATTCACACCGAGCCTGAATCGATTCGCTCCCATATGCGTGATTTATCGACGCTGCTCAATGGGCCCGACCCTAAACAAACGTCTAAATACAGCTGGCTCGAGGCGATTATTAGACAAGCGCAACTCAACCGCTTTACCGAGCACTGCTCCCCATCTGGTGGCACTCCCGATCTTTGTTTAATCAAGATGCAGAACCAAAATGCCTATAACTTGTGTTTTACCCAAGACGTTGACCAATGTATTTGTCGTTTGCAGTCTTTGTGCGCACAGCCGATTGAGCTGGTGGCTTACGGGAAAGCGAAACTGAGCCCAGATGCACTGCTTGAGGTACTGTCTGAACCGCAGATCCAGAAGAACCGCTGGTTTCCATTGAGCGATAGTCAGCGAGACGGCATCGTTAAGACGCTTAAGGCAGAGCAAACTCTCACCTCGCGTTGATTGGCTATCAACGGGCAGGTACAGAATCACTGAAGTTTGGGGTAGGGTGGTTGCTCTAAGCCTTTCTGCGCTTCATTTATACCGTTTATTGGGGTTAGACTAGGTTTGAGTATGAAAAGTGGCTTGTTTTGTTGGGAGTTCAGTCTTGTTTAGCAGCTGAAGGGTTTTATAAGTTATTGTTAGCCATAAGATTAGCGCAATTCTTGCCAAGATAACGCGCATGGTTAAAAAGTGATAACACGCACGCTCGTTTTTTTGTGATGGCAGGGTGTGCAATATGACGTATATTCGATAGTTTTTAATGAGTTATGGTAAGTTGATAAAAAGTCAGGTAGAGAGAAAAACGAGATTGCCTGTTATTAAGAATGTTAAGTGTCAAAATGTACAAGAGTGATGAGCAAAAGTATGGATGAATTTGGAAAGTTATTAATAGAGAAACTTCGAGATGTCTCGATAGAGCTTTGCGAGGGGTTGACGGAATCTCGATATGAATCCCCGGGTCACAAAGAAATTCAGAATGAAATCGAGGCTTGGTCCCCTGAACAAAAGGCGTTGCTTGTAAAAACTGTCACCTATTGTATTGATGGTGGAATAAACGATTTCCTTTTCAATCTTGACAAGGCGATACGAAAATCAGAAAACATAGCACTTTCAGTAGGCGGTCAGAACATTACTACTAGTAGCGAAAGTTTGGTTTGTAAGCTCTATGGTGACGGTGGGTGGCAAAAGAAGTTTAGCAAATATGGCAAGCCAAACACTTAACAAACTGCTTAAGGCGGACTATCAACGCTCGGCAATTTTGGTTCTAGTTTGGTACAGTGTTTACGGTGGCTAGTTTAAATGTTGTGGTTTGCGTTGCTAGCCACTTAGCAGGGCGTTATGCGATTCGGTAAAGCTGGGAGATAGTTGTATGAAGTTAGTATGGTTGCATGGAGCGCCAGCAGCAGGAAAGTTAACGGTAGCTAAGGAGCTAGCTGAGCACTTTGGGTACAAGTTGTTTCACAACCATTTGACAGTAGATTTGAGTCTATCAATCTATGACGAGTTTGGTGATAAAGACTTTTTCGAGTTCACGAACCAAATTCGTAGAACGACACTTGCGAAAGCCCAAGAAATAGGTGTGACCCATCTAGTGATGACCTATATGACTTGCTATGAAAGTGACTCCGTGGAAATCAACAAATATCTAGAGTTCTTTGATGACAACGGTATTGAAGTGTATCCAATTCACTTGAGTCCAAGCCATGACATAATTCGAAAGCGTTCTCAGTCTGAAGAAAGGGTCAACTCTTACAAGCTTTCATGCCCTCAAACGATGGACAAGTTGCTAACTGATATGAAGTTCATTGGTATTAAACACGAAAACACTATCTCAATTGACAACTCAAACTTACCTGCCCATCAGGTGGCTGAAAGAATTGTGGCTCATGTGGGATAGAATCGCATAACAATAAATTTAAGCAGATTCGCAACGCTTGGCACTTTTGATTTGAATCAGCTTTAGTGTTTACGGCACAATGGATTAGGTTAGGTGGTAGCGTTGCTCACTACTTAATTTGGCGTTATATGAATCCAAGTGTTGAAGATAAAGTTTATGAATATCGAGCAAGAATTAAGTTCACTTCGCTATTTTTTTAGCACTTATCTATACCAATGCGCTCTTGAAAATTCGTCTCTAGACGAGGTGGTTTATGAATTTGTGGCCACAGAAAGCACTGAATTAGTAAAAGGGCTCATCAGGGACTTAGACAAAGCTATTTTATTAGATCTAACTGTAGATGAAATTAAGGAGTTGGGTTCAAATTATGGTCCAGGGTTTAATCAAACAGTAGACGTTTGGTTAGGCTTTATCCGTCAGATAGTTGCGAAATACGAACAATGATGAATAATCGCATCACAAAGCGTTTAAGGCGGATTCGCAACGCGTGGCATTTTCGGTTTGCTTCAGGTTAAGTGTCTACGGCACAATACTTTAAGTGCAGTGGTTTGCGTCGCTCACCACTTAACGCGGCATTAGCACTCTATTGGGGAATATCGTATTGCTATATAAATATCTATCTTTATCTTCATTGTCGTATAAAAGCATTATTTGTGAACAACAAGTATATTTTGCGTCTGTTCTCAGTATGAATGACCCTTTTGAAGGGCTACCAAGCTATAAAGTACCAAGTCGCCAAGAAGTGAAGCGTCACCTAATAGCAAAAGGAGCAAAACGTAAAAATGTAAATAAGCTGTTACCGCTTGCAATGGAAGATATCCAGCATAATTTTGTTAATGCACGGTCATTAGATGAAGCTCATGCAGCTGAAACAGGTTTACTGTGTATGACTCCACATCGAGATAACCTTCTAATGTGGAGTCATTATGCTGACTCTCATCAGGGGGTATGTATTGGGTTTGATATAAAGCGGCCTTTTGATGAAGAGTTTGGTATTGGTTATGACGTTGAATACTCCAATAAGTATCCCGAGATTTGTCTTCTTCAACGGGATTGGCTTATGACAGAGGCTAAGGTAGGAAGAACCCTGTTGGATAAGCAAGCTCGTGAAGACTTAATGACAAAACACTATTTTACAAAGTCTACAGAGTGGGCTTATGAAGATGAAGTCCGTTTTATGAGACCTGCCCTAGGTGCAGGTGTGGGCTTGATGCCCTTTCCTAGTTCTCAGATCAAGGAGGTTATTATTGGTTGCAGAGTACCAGAGGAGAAAAAGGCGGAAATCATAAGACTAGTTTCAGAGCACTGTCCTCACTCGAAGATAATTCAGTCGAGCATATCGAAATATACGTATGGATTAGACTTCGAAGTAATCTCACCAGAGTGCTAACAAGAGACTATGGCGTCAACAGTTAGTTTTTGGCGCTATTCTGATCCCACATAACACCGTCTCTTAGCATCGAATTTAAGATCACCACCATCTTTCTCATACAGGCGACTATCGCTACTTTTTTAGGTTTTCCTGCCGCAAGTAATCGTTCATAAGTAGCCTTAAATACCGGGTTGCATTGGATCGCCGACATCATTGCCATGTACATGACTGTTCTAACTTGAGGTCGACCTCCTTTTATCATCCGTTTGCCTTTGAAGCGTCCGCTCTCTCTTGTTATAGGTGCGACGCCAATGAGAGAAGAGGCTTGCTTGTTAGTGATACAACCGAGTTCGGGTACATTGCTAATTAGTGAGGCGGCTAGGATCTTTCCTACGCCAGGCATGCTTTGAAGGATGGTGCTCTTAGCTTGATACTCAGGGCAGCTCTCAATCAGCTTTTCTATCTTTGCCTCTACTTTTTCAAGCTGATTTTTTAGAGCGGTTAGAATCGGAGTAATAGTCGATGAGATGTTCTTGGGTAATATTTGTAGTCGGTTTCTTTCCATCGTTTGCATGGTGAGTAGTTGGTTCCGCCTCGTGACTAAGTCACTCATAAGGCGTATGTTTTCGCTTTTTAGCTTGGTAAGTTCGGGCTGAACTCGTTCGGCATAATGTGCGATGAGTTCGGCATCTAAACGGTCGTTCTTAGCTCTTTGTCCGATAGCACCAGCGAACCTTTTTATCCTCAAAGGGTTAGCGATGACATAGGGTAGCTTTGCTTGGTCACAAGCAAGGATGAAGGGCATTTCTAATCGTCCAGTAGCTTCAATCACGACACGCTGAGGTTGGTGTTTAGCGATAGTTCTGACGGCTTCTTTGATGCCTTTGTCATTGTTAGGAACGGTGAAGTAAATGTCGAGCGGACGGATATAAATATCTAATTGTGATTTGCCAGTATCAACGCCGACATTAATGTTTTGAAGTGTGTTTGTATTCATAATAAGCTAACTCTTGCTTGCAAATGCGGGCTCGAGACCCAGAAGACTATTCGAGTGTGGTGCTTGGAGTTCTATCTGACGTTCGTACTTGTTATCGGTCTCTCGATAGAGGAGCCATCATTTAATCGAACTATCATATAGAAGAACTTTAGTTGCAGCTAAAGCCTGGGTCTCACCTTACCCGATTGGAGTGCTTATTATCCATACAAACATTTAAGAGTGATTCACCACGCTTGGCATTTTTGGTTTGGGGCTAGTTTAGTGATTAAGGCGCTCCAGTTGAGTTTTGTGGTCGCGTGGTTCACACCTTAATTGGGCGTTAAATGGCTATGGAAAAACGAGAATTCGAAGAACAGTTTGATAATGTAGTCTTGCGGCCTCTTCTTGAATCAGGATTCAAATGTAAGAATAAAAGCATTTACTATATTGACGATGAAATAAATATTAGTCTTATTCGCTTAGGTGGAAAAATGGCAACACCTGGTGGGATTTCACATGTTTTGTGTTTTAGGCATACTTACCTTCCTAATCTGAGTGGTGAAGTGCCAGATGACTTTGAAAATGATGTGTTTTCTTATCCACTAAAACTGAAGCCAAGTGAGGTTCGAGGTATTTGGGGTGTTAAGGTTTCATATGAGCCCAAAAACCTGAGCTATGATTTTGAAAGGATTGAGTTTAAGAGTAAATCTCGAGCTATCTTACTGCAGGACTTGGAAAGACTTAAAAAGGACATTCTTGCTTTTCTAAAATGGGCTAAATCCTCTGAAGCATCTAAGTTACCGCAACAAATTCGACAGAATGGTGAACAGGCTTGGGTTGAGGGCTTATGGTTGCGAGCTTACGAGTCAAAAATTGCCATTTAACAAGGCAATCAAGGTGACCCGTTACACTCGGCGGTTTTGGTATGAAGTTCGGTGTGCTTTGCTAGTTTAGCGTGGGGCACCTTATTGCAGGCGTTATGTGTTTTTAGGACAAAAGTATTAAAGTGTCTGTCCCAATTAGATTCTAGAGTCTTCTCCATTTTTGGTTTCGTCGCCTTCCTGCTTAGTCGAGAGGCTAAGTTGGAGGAGAAGGCTCAATGAGTATCAAACTGTTTAAGAGTGATTCGCAACGCTTGGCATTTTCAGTTTGATTCTGCTTTAGTGTTTACGGCACAATGCTCAGAATCGGTGGTGGCGTTGTTCACCCCCCCCCCATTAACACGGTGTTATATACTAGGAGGTAAAATTGAGTTTTATCAATATGTTAATAGAGGAAATTGAATCGCAAGATCGTACGAAATTGTGCTCTATATGTATGGGCCGTGGATCGACTTTAAGTTTTTCTTGGGCTCGGTTCAGAGAAAAATATGGTGACTGGGCAACTGATGTTGATAGTAAATACTCTGATGTTAAGAGAGCTTGGGAGGAAGCCGATAAACCACCTTTTGAACAGTTTGAACAGACGTGTTTAGATATTGGGCTAGGTAACCAAGAAGCTAGAGACACATATGAGCTTTTTCTCACAAAGGAAAGTAAAGAAAAGTGTCATAACTGCAAGAATGGTCGTGAGCTTACAGAGCACGGTCTAGAAGTTGCTAAGTTGAAGAAATTACTAACTAATCTTTAGCACGTACATAACACATATGAGCCTTCTGCCTGTCAATAGGCAATAACACCTTGTTGGCTGCGCGAGCAGCCAATGCTCTTCGAACAACAAAGTTATCTACTTCGCTTGTCATTTCGGTCATTACGCATTGCTTACGACAAACACATATTGAGGATCTCTTATTGGGATTGTTCAGGAGTGTTAAGGTGTCTGTCCCAATTAGATTCGGTCTTTTGGTGTGTGTCCTGAATTTAATCTA
>NZ_JAPPTP010000059.1:0-1309 GCF_027587155.1 Vibrio sp. T11.5 | reverse complement strand
GACGTCACCGTTCCGCCCAGTGTCACAGAATCACCTTCTATGACTAACTCAGCGCCCGTACCTGTCTTACCTGTCAAAGAAACTTGAGGGCCCGTCACTCTCAGACGCTGACCCGCCAGCAACTGACTGTCTTGCCCGCTACTCACTTGAGTACCACCGGCCAGCACAGCCTCACCCGTCGACTGCACCGTCCCAGAAATGTCCAGATGCTCACCCTGTACCGTCAGGTCTCCCCCACTGACAGTGGTCCCTGAAAGGGTTTGGCTGTCTGACAATAACTGCGCATCACCACTACTCACCACGGTTCCAGACTGCGTAAGAGACGCTGTACGCAGCAATACGCTACCCGCTCCTGTACCCGATGACAGCGCATGAGTATGGTCAACCGACACCACACCACTGTTATTAATACTTTGATTGGCGTTTATCAGCGCCTGACCCAAGGCAATCACACGTCCTGTATTCAGCAGAGATTCTGCGGTTAAGTTCAGCGTATCTAAAGCCTGCAACGTCCCTGCATTCCTTATACCGCGTGACGATAACGTCAATTGTTCGCCCGCTAAGACGCCAGAACCACGGTTCACCACATCCTCTGTCACGCGCACAACCAACGCATCCGATGTCGATAACTCTCCTCGGTTATCTAGACTCTTCGCGGTAACCGATATCTCACCACCGCTGACAACGTCACCATCTGACACTAAATCGGATTCTGTGATTAACTGAATACCCTGATTGGCTTCAATGTCACCATTCTGAACTAACGTGCGACCATTGAGTGAAACCTTACCCGCCGATAAAATTGTGCCTTCATGGGTCAGATGCTCAGCCGACACGTCAATATCACCACCACTGGAAAATTGACCCTGATTCACTAAGGTTTGACTGGTTATCGTCAATGGCAACTGGCTAACCAGTTGTCCTTGGCTTCCCACATTTAAGTCATCTTGAATCGTGACAGATAAGGTATCGTCACTCTGGACACGGCCATTAAGCTGAGCCTTATTCGACAACAATGACAGCGCTTGCTTAGCCACCATCTGACCAGACTGAGTCAGCGAATCACTCTTCAGTGTGAGCTGCTCTCCGCTACTCACTTCACCTTGCAACGTTGTCGTGTTAGCCGTCAAACTCATGACTTTGCCCGACAACAACTTCTGGGTGCTCGACAGCACGCCCGTCTCGACAGATAACGCACCACCTGACTCAACATCACCTGTCAGTGACACCGAGTCTCGTTGCGATAACGTCATATCCCCAACACTGGCTAACACACCACTTTGTGATAACGACTGACCTCGCACCGTCA
>NZ_JAPPTP010000058.1:0-1452 GCF_027587155.1 Vibrio sp. T11.5 | reverse complement strand
TTATGGCTCTGGCTTTAAGCTAACCCACGAAATTGGAGGCTAGCACCTCGTGGGGGTCATTATGTCTATGTTTCCGAGCGATAATTAGAGAATTTAAAGGGGTACAAATGGAATTAATAGAGCATCGTTCAAAGCTTATACCGATGTGGATAAAGGTGATTGGCTGGATATTTGTTTCCATGGGAGCATTGTCTTTATTGGCGTTGTTATCTAAGTTGTTGGGAGTGAATGTTGAGCTTTCTTTAGACTTATTTGGGCTCACTAATGACAACTCCAAGTTCAATGCTCAGCTTGCACTAATATCTGGGCTTTATATGTTTTTTGCAATTAGTGCATTTGGATTGTTGCGTGGCAAAAATTGGGGGTTGAACGCATGCTTGGGGAATGGATACCTAGGCATAGCTATTTGCCTTTACGTTATGATTTCTAGCTTTTCAACAGATTCTATCACCATTAGATTAGAGCCCATTATACAAGTCATTTATTTGTGGAAATTATACAAAATTAAGCCCCACTGGAACCCGCCACAAGAAACATAACAAACGACTATGGCGTCAATAGCTAATTCTTAGCCGTATTTGCATCCCACATGACGCCATCTCTCAACATTGAATTTAAGATGACAACCATCTTGCGAACACAGGCAATGATAGCGACTTTTATAGGTTTTCCAGCTTTAACTAAATGACGGTAGGTGGCTTTAAATACAGGATTGCACTGCATGGCAGACATCATTGCCAAGCCTTTTGGTGTGTGTCCTGAATTTATGTCGCTGAAAAGTATCAAGAAATTTTAGGCTTCATCGAATCAGAAAACTAACAATCGCTTTAACCTGACTGCCAGCCTATGGCATTTTGGTTCGGTTTGGCTTATGTGATTATGGTGGTCTGTTTAAGTATGGTTCAGTTGGCTACAAGTTAAGCGGGCGTTAGATACAAAGCGGAAGAATTAAAAAGGGAGCCTTTTTGAGTGGGCTCCCTTTGTCTGGTTTTAGTTTTGAGCGAACTTAACTCGAATCTTGCTCTTGGCTACGCTTGTCAGGTTTAAGCTGTTTAAAGCAGCATTAGCTTCGTTCTCATCAGGCATTTCAAGGAAAGCGAATCCCTTAGATTGTCCTGTTTCCTGATCTAGAACTAAATCACATTGTGTAACAGTACCGTGAGCAGAGAATAGAACTCGAACTTCGTGTTCTGTTGTGGTTCGCGCTAGATTGCGGACTAAAAGTTTCATAATATTTTGCCTAGTATAATTTTCGGCTCAATTGTCTCAGGTATGGACTAGCAAACCAAGAAGAGTTTGGGGTTTGGTGAAATATTGGGAAATTGCCCATAACACATATGAACCTTCTGCCTGTCAATAGGGGGCTTTTGGTGTGTGTCCTGAATTTACTTGCAGAACGATCTGTTGGCTATGGTGAGGTAGGATGAGGTCTGTGAGCCACCGTAGATGCTT
>NZ_JAPPTP010000057.1:0-1478 GCF_027587155.1 Vibrio sp. T11.5 | reverse complement strand
AGCGCTTTGGTCTCGACGTCGGTGAGCATGCCCACCACCTAGTGCTAAGCACCCTGATGGATGCGGTACTCAATGAACTCGAATTGAGTGCCCAACAGGTGCCCGAGTTGAGCGACAGCATCGATGAATTGCTCACCGAACCGAATAACTTATTAGGCTTGGCTGTGTACGGTTTCTCGTCGGAGATTTATGCCGCCACCGATCAACTGCTCAAGGGCGTGACCTTTTCTGACTTTACTGGTCAAACGCGTATCCCGCTCAGCGGGTTTATCTCGGCGTTTAACGATGTAATTGGGTTCAGCGACCCCAATTCGGCCTTGTTTACGGCGACAAAGAGCTTACTTATCCCCCTTGAAAGACAAATCAATCAGGCCACACAGGCGGTCAAAGACCAAGGGGATAAAGCGGTGCGCAGCCTGCAAATGCTGCGCTTTCGTATTATTAACCGCGTGATGAAACTGCCGGGTTTGTCGGCGCGGCGCGCCATGGCGATGTCGCTGTGGGGGCAAGCTCAGTTGAGTCAGGGTAAGGTGTTTCTTAACCAGGGCCTTAGCGCTCAAACCCAAGCGGCCAATGGCCGTTACCACCAGTTGTTAATGGAAGCGCACAGTGCCAATATAGCCTTGTCCAAGCTCCCTGCTGACTCGCCAGACTATCGCCGAATGTCGAAGTCGTTACGTCAGATAAACAAACAGATCAGCCGCTATGTGGAATCTATCCCATCGGTATTCAGCGAATATCGGAGCCAAACCGTGGGCAAATACACTTTCAGCAACGCCGCGAGCTCGATCAGCCATGCCTTTGAGCGCCTTGGCGGCACAGATTTGGTGGTGGCGTCCCTCAACCTCATTAATATCGCCTCACAAATACAAACTCTGCAAGAGATGGAAAAGTCGGCTCCTTACCCGGATACGCGTCGCCAACAAACCACCGTAGGTTACAGTATCGCGTGGTTTGTTAATAACACAGGTGCAGTGCTAAAAGGGCTATCACTGAGTAAAATTCAGTCTAATAGTGACCTAATGACCACCTCTCTCAAACAGATAAAAGCGGCAAAAAGCGCTTTTAAGATTGCGGATATGCTTAACGTGGAGCGCTATATTGCCCACTCGCTGATTGCTGGCGCTGCGGGGGTGCTCGCCGCGGGTCTAGAAGGCTGGCAAGTCGTCGAGGATTTATCAGCATCAAAAAGTTCGTCGCAAACACTGTTGTTGGTTGCTAAAGCTGGTGCACTCGGAATCCAGATGGTGAGTTGGGGTGGATTGGTCGTTAACTCGCTAAGAACTCGTTTAGGCCTGATATTTGTCGGTGAAGTATTACAAGGTTGGATGTTAGCCATTAACTTCTGGGGCGCGGCTTTGTATGCAGCAGTAACCATACTGCTATTGCTGACCAAACAAACCCCGCTGGAAACCTGGCTGCGCCATTCAGTATGGGGCAAAGAGCCAGACTTTAACCGCAGTGCCGCAGATGAATAC
>NZ_JAPPTP010000056.1:0-1638 GCF_027587155.1 Vibrio sp. T11.5 | reverse complement strand
CCCCCTCTGGCAGGATAGTTGTCACTGTTAATATTTAACCAGTGTGGGCGGTAATGAGTGAACCTTGTCTCGTATTCCAACAGAAAGAAAAGAAGCCATATTGAAGAAGCTACTGCCACCATGCTCAATGTCCGTGAGCCAGTTGTCAAAAGAAGAAGGCATTAGCACCGCGACCCTGTATTATTGGCGGCAGCAACTCAGACGTTCAGGAGCCGCAGTGCCAAACAGCAACACTTCATCAGAGCAGTGGTCTGCTCAAACTAAACTCGCCATTGTCGCCGAGACTTACTCGATGACCGAGAGTGAACTCAGCCAATATTGCCGTGAAAAAGGTCTCTTTCCTGAGCAAGTCCAGAGCTGGCGCAGCGAATGTATGCAAGGGTTTATGTCGAGTAAAGAGCGGGAAGCTGAAGCAAAGAAACAGGCCAAAGCAGATAAGCTTGAAATCAAAGAGCTTAAAAAGGAGTTACGCCACAAAGAGAAGGCATTAGCTGAAACTGCTGCCCTGTTGGTTCTACGAAAAAAGCTCAGAGCCTTTTACGGGGAAGAGCCAGAGGACGACTAACCTCAACCGATGAAAGGCAGCACCTGATTGCGCTTATCCACGATGCTAAGCAAAGTGGTTGTCGCTTAGAACGGGCTTGTTGTGAGGTTCAAATTGACCTGAGAACCTATCGTCGATGGTATCGACAAGGAGAGATTCAGGTGGATAAAAGACCGACCTGTGCCAGACCAGAGCCTGCTAACAAGCTCTCGCAGCAAGAGCGTGACGCGATTATCGAGGTATGCAACCGCCCAGAGTTCGCGAGTTTACCTCCGACTCAAATCGTACCGACACTGCTTGATAAAGGTGAATATATCGCCTCAGAGTCGAGCTATTATCGGGTACTGAGTGCACAAGGGCAACTTCACAACCGAGGCCGTCATAAGAGTAGACAAAAGCAAGCTAAGCCAACGAGTTATACGGCGACAGGCTCGAATCAAGTCTACACATGGGACATCACTTACTTGCCTTCAAAGGTTCGAGGTCAGCACTATTATCTGTACGTCATAGAGGATATCTATAGCCGAAAAATCGTGGGTTATGAGGTGTATGAACGTGAGTCTGGTGAGTTAGCATCACAACTCCTGCAAAGGACGTTGATGCGAGAGCAGTGCTTCAATCAGCCGCTGGTTCTTCACTCTGATAACGGTGCGCCGATGAAGTCGCTGACGTTTAAAGCAAAGATGGATGAGTTAGGCATTACCTCATCGTATAGCCGTCCAAGAGTCAGTGATGATAACCCGTATGTCGAGTCGTTGTTCCGAACGGTAAAGTACATGCCAAACTGGCCGACAAAGGGCTTTGAAAATCTCGACAGCAGTCGCAGTTGGGTTGAAGCCTTCGTTCGTTGGTACAACACCGAGCACAAACACAGCAAGCTCAATTATGTCACGCCTTCACAGCGTCATAATGGAAAAGATGAAGAGATCTTGAAGCGCCGAGCTGAGGTATTGCTTGCCGCAAAACAGTTAAAACCAGAGCGCTGGGCTAGCGATATCAGGAACTGTGAAGCAGTTGGTGAAGTCCACCTAAATCCTGAAAGAGAAGCTGCTTAATAAACAAGCAAATGATGACAACTACCTTGAAAAACGCCG
>NZ_JAPPTP010000055.1:0-1660 GCF_027587155.1 Vibrio sp. T11.5 | reverse complement strand
ACCTATGTGTGCTGGCGGTGTAATTGGGTTCGGCGAGCTAGAGAGTGCGCTAAACACGAAGTAACAGCTATCAGGTACAAATGGAGGTGCCTAACTGATGGATGTGTCTGTAGACTCGTTACCGGAGCTAACCCCGGAGTATCGACAAGCCCAGCTTCAAGCGGTACAAGATGCCAAGGTAGTCTATCAATTTGAAGTAGTAAAAGTGCCGCCTACTGATTATGGCGATATTTTTACTTGGGTATTGGGGGCTTTAATGTTTTTTGGGATAGGGTACCAACTCTCGTGGTTAGGTGTTCTTGTCGCTTCAGTGTTCGTTTTTGCCATTGGTAGCTATTTATATTACGCCGGCAACCCAGATACACAACAAACAGTAACCTTAACTGAAAAAGGGATGATAGTCACAGAGCTGACTCTCGTCCCTGACGCCTGCTTTGCCGCCTTACGTTACTCTGGCTATGCCGGTATTGCTATTTCAATTATCGGTGTGGTGCTGGTCGGGCCGATGATGTTTGTTGGCGCCGGCGCTGGGCTATTAATGTCGTTTAAAATGGCCGGAGTGGTAAATAGACCCAAGCAACAGGTGCTGCCGTTTAACTCTCTACTTAGCTATGAGTTTTATATCGCACCCGCTATAAAATATAAAAACAACCTTGTTCAGTGGCATATGTCCCCAATGATCGAAATGGATCATGATGAGGATGATGAAGAAGCAAGAAACCTTTATCGCTCCAATCGAAACTTTTACTTTTTGTATTTTGCCGCTTCGTATGAAGAGCAAGCTCGAATCGTAAAACACTTAGCCCCTCTTCTTAATGTTGTCGAGGAAGAGTAAGTATTCACGGGCTTCCTAAACAGCAAGCCTTTTATATTCAGGACACACACCAATAACTCGTTTTTCAGACATCAAATTTAAGCCAAAACAGCAGTGTTGCCCGGGCTTGGAGCCTGTGCTTGAAACACAATGGGGCATATCCGCGCTAGCCGACTAAAAGGCTTAGGGCGAACCACCGCCTCCAAACCTGTATGGTTTGTTACCTGCTCATTGAAAAACAATCAACGCGAGGTGAGAGCTTGCTCGGCCTTGAGCGTCTTAACGATGCCATCTCGCTGACTATCGCTTAATGGAAACCAGCGGTTCTTCTGGATCTGCGGTTCAGACAACACTTCAAGCAGTGCATCTGGGCTCAGTTTGGCCTTTCCGTATGCCACCAGCTCGATCGGCTGTGCACACAAAGACTGTAAACGACAAATACATTGGTCAACGTCTTGGGTAAAACACAAGTTATAGGCATTTTGGTTCTGCATCTTGATTAAACAAAGATCGGGAGTGCCACTAGATGGGGAGCAGTGCTCAGTAAAGCGATTGAGTTGCGCTTGTCTAATAATCGCTTCGAGCCAGCTGTATTTGGACGTTTGTTTAGGGTCGGGCCCATTGAGCAGCGTCGATAAATCACGCATATGGGAGCGAATCGATTCAGGCTCGGTGTGAATGCGATAGCAAATAGAGTTGAGAACCTTCAGAACGTGATCGTCTGTAAGCTTTGGCATGGTAACCTCCAACAGGAAAACATTTCCATCACCACACAGAGACCCCATAACAAAGGGTGGTGAACTGAACAAGGTTGAACCTACCGCTCACTAGTAAACGGCCAGCCGA
>NZ_JAPPTP010000054.1:0-1826 GCF_027587155.1 Vibrio sp. T11.5 | reverse complement strand
GGCGCTTTGGTCTCGACGTCGGTGAGCATGCCCACCACCTAGTGCTAAGTACCCTGATGGATGCGGTACTCAATGAACTCGAATTGAGTGCCCAACAGGTGCCCGAGTTGAGCGACAGCATCGATGAATTGCTCACCGAACCGGATAACTTATTAGGCTTGGCTGTGTACGGTTTCTCGTCGGAGATTTATGCCGCCACCGATCAACTGCTCAAGGGCGTGACCCTCTCTGACTTTACTGGTCAAACGCGTATCCCGCTCAGCGGGTTTATCTCGGCGTTTAACGATGTGATCGGGTTCAGCGACCCCAATTCGGCCTTGTTTACGGCGACGAAGAGCTTACTTATCCCCCTTGAAAGGCAAATCAATCAGGCCACACAGGCGGTCAAAGACCAAGGAGATAAAGCGGTGCGCAGCCTACAAATACTGCGCTTTCGTATCATTAACCGCGTGATGAAACTGCCGGGTTTGTCGGCGCGCCGCGCCATGGCGATGTCGCTGTGGGGGCAAGCTCAATTGAGTCAGGGTAAGGTGTTTCTTAACCAGGGCCTGAGCGCTCAAACCCAAGCGGCCAATGCGCGTTACCACCAGTTGTTAATGGAAGCCCACAGTACCAATATAGCCTTGTCCAAGCTCCCTGCTGACTCGCCAGACTATCGCCGAATGTCGAAGTCGTTACGTCAGATAAACAAACAGATCAGTCGCTATGTGGAGTCTATCCCACCGGTATTCAGCGAATATCGGAGCCAAACCGTGGGCAAATACACTTTCAGCAACGCCGCGAGCTCGGTCAGCCATGCCTTTGATCGCCTTGGCGGCACAGATTTGGTGGTTGCGTCCCTCAACCTAATTAATATCGCCTCACAAATACAAACTCTGCAAGAGATGGAAAAGTCGGCCCCTTACCCGGATACGCGTCGCCAACAAACCACCGTAGGTTACAGTATCGCGTGGTTTGTTAATAACACAGGTGCGGTGCTAAAAGGGCTATCGCTGCGTAAAATTCAGTCTAATAGTGACCTAATGACCACCTCTCTCAAACAGATAAAAGCGGCAAAAAGCGCTTTTAAGATTGCGGATATGCTTAACGTGGAGCGCTATATTGCTCACTCACTGATTGCCGGCGCTGCAGGGGTGCTCGCCGCTGGTCTAGAAGGCTGGCAAGTCGTAGAAGATTACTCAGCATCAAAAAGTTCGTTAGAGAAAGCATTACTGGGTGCTAAAGTTGTCGCACTCGGAATACAGGCGATGAGTTGGGGTGGATTGGTCTACAACTCGCTAAGAACTCGTTTAGGCCTGATATTCGTCGGTGAAGTATTACAAGGTTGGATGTTAGCCATTAACTTCTGGGGCGCGGCTTTGTATGCGGCAGTAACTATACTGCTATTGCTGACTAAACGAACCCCGCTGGAAACCTGGCTGCGCCATTCAATATGGGGCAAAGAACCAGACTTTAACCGCAGTGCCGCAGATGAATATCACGCCTTACTGGCTTTGCTTAACCAGCCGTCAATCCAGTTTCGCACCACTGCGCGACGTATTGATAGAGCGGAGTCAAGCCACAGCGCGACCGTCCATTTTAAACAAGAAATGACAATTCTGCTGCCCAACGCTTATGCCAATGAAGCCGTGACCCTGAGCATCGAAAGCGGCTTTCCGCCCTCGGATTATCAGAACTTTACCGCTCACACCTTATTCAGCGGCCAAGTAACACGCGATAAAAATGAGCCGACCCTGTGCCGCTACCACTTACCTTTACCTCAACCACTGCAACACTTAGTGGCGCAAGGGCAAGGGACCATCAGGCAAGAAAAACTCAACGTGTTC
>NZ_JAPPTP010000053.1:0-2070 GCF_027587155.1 Vibrio sp. T11.5 | reverse complement strand
GCTCGCTTATGCCATCCGGGAAAACTACCAGCACATCCATGGGCGCCCACTAGAGCCCGACACGCCAGTGATGCTCTATCTTGAGCGCAGTCTGGAAATGGTGGTGGCTATACTGGCTGTACTTAAGGCGGGAGCAGCCTATGTGCCTGTGGCACCTGAGTTTCCACAGGCACGAGCCCTGTTCATGGTTCAAGATACCCAGACGTCAATCGTGCTAACTCAGCAGGCGCTGACAACGAAACTGGAAGAGTGGACGTCGGCGTTAGATACTCCCCCGTCTGTTCTTGCGATCGATGATGCTGCGGCTTTTGCGCAGCATCCAACCAGCAACCTCCCGGAGCACTCGTCACCGAGTGACCTTGCCTACATACTGTACACGTCCGGCACCACTGGGCAACCTAAAGGCGTGATGATTGAACAACATTCCATCATGAATTTAGTCTGTTCTCAACGCAAGGCGTTTCATTTTTCTCATCAGGAGCGTGTGTTACTACTTTCTTCTTTTGTATTTGATGCATCGGTTGAACAAGTCTTCATGACTCTGTTGTCTGGGGCACAATTAATAGTGGTTTCTAAGCAAGTCGTTGGTGATCCGAGTCTTATCTACGACAACGTTGCTAAACACAACATTACGCACCTTCATACCACTCCGGCATACCTCGCGGAGCTCAGTACTTTGTCAGATCTACGTTCAATTAAACGAGTTATCAGTGGAGGCGATAAATGTACCTCAACGTTAAAACAAACGTGGGGCGAGAGACTGATTAATGAATATGGTCCAACGGAAACAACGGTAACGACTCTTAATAGCTTTTACGACGGTCGAGATCTTTCGGTTGATTGCATTGGCCAGCCGCTCGATAACATACAGATATATATCCTCTCTGAGAATCAAATGCCATTGCCAATCGGGGCTCCAGGAGAACTACACATTGGGGGTGTTGGAGTAGCACGTGGTTACTTTAATCGTCCCGAGCTTACGAGGGAAAGTTTTATACCTAACCCTTTTGTTGAAGCAGACGAGCGAATGTATAGGACAGGAGATATTGTACGTTGGTTATCAGATGGAAAGGTGGAGTTCCTTGGCCGCAAAGACTCACAAGTTAAGATACGAGGCTACCGTATTGAGCTGGGAGAAATAGAGTCAATCTTAAATGCATTTCCCGAAGTCAAACAATCTAGCGTGTGTTTGTCTGAAGCTCATGGTCACAAAAAGATCGTCGCATATGTTTCCTTTGTTGACTCAAAGCACTTATCCACTTCGTCTTTGAAGCAACTTCTGGAACTTCAATTACCTGATTACATGATCCCGAAAGACTTTGTCACATTGGATACCTTGCCACTTACGATTAATGGCAAGGTTGACCATAGTGCTCTTCCAAAGCCGACTCATATTGCAGAGGAAAGTTATGTTGCGCCGAGACATGAACTTGAGTTCCAGTTGTGCCAAATTTGGCAAGATGTGTTGGGTATAGAAAAAATTGGTATTCGCGACAACTTCTTCAAAGTCGGAGGCGATTCAATTCTGGCCGCCAGAGTGATGGCCAAAATCAACTCGGTATTGCAGTGTGCTCATCGATTAGAAGTACACCTCCTCTTTTCTTTTCAATCGATTGAAGCACTTCATCGAGAAATAGCTAGTCAACTACAAAAACATCAACTGGAAAAATCAGGTAAAAGGATGACTCTGTAATCATGTTGCCATTAATTAGACAAATAAAAGAAGCTAAGATTTCACTTTGGGTCGATGACAATAATCTAGAACTCTGTTATCAGGACGACTCCGCGATGGAGCTCATTCTCAACGTTATCAAGCCAAACAAAGAAAACTTATTGCATTTTCTAAAAGAAAATAACGTCTTTTCCCAAATAGACTTTGATCGCAAAACTATCTTTAAGTGTACTTCAGAGTTTTCGCCTTTGTCTTTCATACAAGAAAGTTTGCTTTTCATTGAGAAAATGGAAAACGGTACCAACGCCTATCATATCCCTCATGTAGTAAAGCTGAGGCACGGTGCAAATCTAGATTTACTTTTAAGCTCAATTAATCTGATTGCAGAACGCCATCAA
>NZ_JAPPTP010000052.1:0-2103 GCF_027587155.1 Vibrio sp. T11.5 | reverse complement strand
ACCAAAGCGCTTAACGTATCTTGGCTGGCGGTGTCGCTAAAGTCATCGCTGGCGGTCATGTCGACTTGCTGCATGGCTTGGGTACGCCACTCTTGGTCGCTGTTCATCTTATCGATGATTTCAGCGGCCCATTCGTGCTCTGAGTAAGCGATCGAGATTTTTTGCGTGCCATGGGTGACAAACGCAAACGGGTAAAAGGTCGCACCAGAGGAGGTATCGAGTGTGAGGCCGTCTTGGGCGTTTTCTTGATTGGTGAAGTAGTATTTCTCAAACTTTTCCAGCACGCCGGTGGCGGTTACCGTTTGCGCGTAGCGGAAGATATGAATTTGCTGATTACCCGCTTGACCCCCTTCCTCTTTGATGTAAATCCAGCCTTCACGCAGCAGGCGCAAAAGATAGCCGCCAGTGTCATTAAGGCCAGACGCGCTGGCCATGTCTGGCAAGGTAGGCGGCGCTTGAGCGGGCATAATGGTGTCAAAGAAGTTGGCATAGCCATAGCGCACTGGGTAAATGGGTAGCACATTGGCTATCTTGCCCGCGACTTCGTTCATAAAGGGTTCGACCACATCGATCGATTGTGTGGTATTGACGACAACTTCAGCGGTTTCACCCTCGGTGGCAAAGACACTCTCACTGGCTTTGATAACGTTGACGTTGTCGAGATGACTCAACAGATTGGAGGCTCTTAGCTCCATTTTGCTGAACACGCCCGCCATCAAGTCGGGTAAGCCTTTAATGTAGGCTTTCATGGTGGTGATGTGCTTATCAAACACTTCATCTGAGAGGTAGGCGTATCGCAGCTTAGTGGCTTGGTCATGGAGAAATTCCAGTCGAGACTGAAGTTTGCTCAGCAGCGACTCGAGGTTGTCACTGACCGCTTTCTTTGCCGCCGACCAGTCGTACTCGTGCAGGTAACGCTGCGGGTTGCCCTGACCACGGGCACGCATGTATGCCAACATTCTATCGGTGGTTTCATACGGAGCAAGGCGTAATAATACCGAGAGTATTTCGCCCTCTTCAAGTACCTGTGGCATGCAGTAAGCCAGTAAGGCTTCTGTCGTATGGGGCAGTGGCTGGTTGAGGTTGCCTAGCACTGCCTCACAGAAATGGTCTAAGGCAAAAGAGGTTTCTGGGTGGAGATGGCTAAAGTGCAGCCGCACCTCAACGTTAAGCATGTCCTGAAAATAGCGGTCACTGCTCAGCTCATGACCTAGGCAGCCCCATGGCATCATGTTGGTTTCCACTCGCGCGGCTTGCCAGAACCCCTGATGACGGCCAATTGCTTGTGTAAAGAAATCCTCTTGTGAAATTTCTGGGTTATGGTGTGGATTAGGGCGTCGAATTGGCCGAATGACGAAAGGATCTTGGCTTTCTTCGAGCGTAATTTTCACGTTGTCGGACTTCAAGTCTCTGATGTATGACTCGCCTTTGCCACTCAATACGCCGTCTGCCATTGGCTGACCACTCTGATTGGTGAGCGTATACGACGCATTCTTCAATAGCTGTCCATTAGGGTAGCGAGCTTTGATTACGATACTGTTTGGGATATCGAGATCAGGATCGACGGTCACACTTGGGTTTTGTACACCGGCCAGGCACATGGTGTTGGCGTTGTTCATGGTCATCTGATCGCTGAGGCGAGCCACCCCTTTGCCTTCAATCAAGACCGTCGGTGAAGCGGTGATGAACTCCGCTTGCGCCTCGATAGTACCGGAGGCGATGCCTTTTTTATCACCGCCAGCATCGCCAGTACTTTTGGCAAACTTACTGCCTTGTATCGCTATGCTGTTTCCACCATCTGCACTGACCGTGGTGGTGCCATCGACTAAGTCTTCTGATTTGGCATTATTGCCATAAGGAATGGGAACGACAGCAGAGCCCACTGTCGTTAAACACACATCGGGGAGCGTCGCGTTGGCTTCACCGCCCGATCCTTTGTGAACAATACTTAACCCATTTGCATTAATCGTCACTGCCATGTTGTGCTCCTAATGTCCAGATAGAAGGAAAGTTAACCACTGCTTATCAACTTACCATCAGCCGTTCTGGACAAAAACCGTCATAACCACTGGCTTCAACCGATAAAATCACCACAAAAAGGGC
>NZ_JAPPTP010000051.1:0-2758 GCF_027587155.1 Vibrio sp. T11.5 | reverse complement strand
CTCTTTTCCTAAGCCCTTACGTGCACCTTCACGACCCAGTTTATGAACAGCTCGAATATAATTGACTAATGAATAATCACCATTATCAGCAAAAATCATTTGATAATATGAATACTTCCTTCGGTCATAGTCATCAAAATAAGCTCCTTTTTGTTCTTCTTCTTGGTAGCGACTCAATTGCTCTTTCCCATGAGATATAGAAGCTGAATTTAAGCCCAAATCACTGAGTATAAAAATAAAGAGAAACCACACGACCACCACAACAGGAACAAGATAAACGGAGCGAATAGTATGCCTTGCATCGCGAATGGATATAATATCGTCAGTCACCTGCATAAATGGCTCTGGTGGTTGATCAGTAGGCGCTATAGCTTTCTGATTGACAAATTCATCTCGCCCGTCCATCAACTTTTGTGCATACCGAAACCTAACCAGGGTTTCTTGGGTATTGACTCTGCTCATCGATTAATCCTGTTCAATATTGCTATGCTTACTATCAATCATGCCGTGGTAGGTTGTGACTAAATTGCCATCATTTGTGACCATACGCTTTGGTACTGTGACCCCCGGGCTTTGCTCATAATACCAGCGAACTTCCAGTGTTTCTCTAGGTTCACTCTCCATTACGACCGAAAAGTAGATATTGAAATTTTGACAGAGTTCAGGCGGGCTATACTGTGGAAACCTCTCTAAGTCGGTCTCCGCCTCAGAGAATGCTTTTCTAAAAGCTTGCGTGGCTTCTGTATTTAAAGAAGCCTTTATTTGCATACTATTAGTTGCTGAATAAGTGTGCCCTAAATTGATCACTCTTTTGCTGTAAACCGCTGCAATGATATTTGATTGACCAAGCGTAAAGCTCGGTAGTCTAAACTCGTATTGGTAACACTTTTTGGTTTTAGATATCTCGGAGACCTCCACAAGCATGCGTGGCTGGTAAAAATAATTTAAAAACTCTTGTTGTTCAATTTGCAGTGCAAGCTGATATTTTTCATCATGATAATTTTTGGCAGCATCCAATAGGCGGTCTGGGATAGTAATCTTTCCACCTTCTTCAAAATACCAGAATGAATATTTATCACTTTTCCCCCAAAACCCACGATATAATAAGTTATCAAAATCTGACTTAAGGCCAATTTTTTTTGCCATATCTGCCGCAAGCAAAAATACCATACCAAAAAGGAAGAAATAGGCATTACCATACCTTATCGTCGCCATATTTTTTAACGCGATAACAGGCCCCGCTAAGAAAAAGGCAGAACTCAGTATTGTGTAAAGGTGGCCATTAAATAATTCTCGATTGCCCGTTTGATAGGCATCATAAGCTCCATAACCAGATGACGCCATGACTGCCAAATTAGAAATCACAACTAGCTTAGAGACCGCTTTTCCAGTTGAAATTTTCTCTAAGCCTCCAATAATTGAATCCATCTTCGCCGTTATCGCGTTCCTTGCTCCAATTGTCGTTACCGCGAATAACTGGGGTAAACCAGACCTCAATGCGTAATAAACGCGATTTGAATTTATCAATCTCTTTTGCAGGAGTAGATTTGCACGGGAAACACTCACATAATCGGTAATGCCCGCAGACAAAGCCGCAACTAATTTTGCATAGTCGAGCATCGAATCCGTTTCTGTTCCACGTTTGAGAGGATCGGCGTTCTCGAATGCACTATTTTGCAGTAGCTGAATAAGTACATCGATATTGGCGCGTAATGAAACCATAGCGATAACGCCATCTCCTCCTTTACCCAGTAGTTCCAGTGATGACTCAGCAGTAAAATTAGAGTGGCGCCCACCAAACTTAGGAATTTCAAGTTCAGGCCATTGTGCACTTTTGGCACTTAATTCCATCTCAGGGATTCGGTTCTTCCATTGACTATTTGCCCAATTAATCATCTTCTTACCATGATGATGAGCAGTAAGTACTCTATTCAAAGGGCTGTCATTTTTCCCAACAGAATCAATGTTTTGGGCTAACACTTCTGCCAGTTTATCCAGCGTAATTCTTACATTTCCGTCGAGTTCTTTGATACCGAACCCTTTTTCAAAGAAGATAGGGATGAAGTTTAATAGTTTGGTGAAAGCGAGCGGTCTTAAAATGAGTGCTGACGTTATCGTGCCCTTTTGTACATATTTTGCAGATGAATAGATCCAACAATAAACAAACTCTAAAATATTCGCTGTGTTTTTAATCAGTGCTTGGGTCACATCACTCCAATCAACACCATCCTGACATTGAAGTAGAATTGCTTCTAAATGCCGTTGGTACGTTACGTAGGCAGAATCTTCTGCAGCCTCGTCACTCACCATATAAAAGACAACTTTTTGGCCTTCTTCGGTCCCTTCTATTCCATCCAATGTGGTTTGCATCACTCTACTGAGTTTTTCAAGCTCTTTCACTTTATCCTTTGGTGATAGAGAATAAAAATAAAGGTCGAAATAAGCGTTTAAAGAACCTAAGGAGTTATCAGCAAGATCCTTATAAGCAAAAGAGGAATAGAGGTCTAAGATTTTTGTCCTTTGCGATGTCGCTTTCTCTTTAACAAAAGAGTTATCTTGGTAAAAGTTATTTAGTTCCGTAAGGTCAACATTTTCATTAATAGATTCTTTGACGGCTTCACTGCCGTTATTTTGTAATTGTAAAATGATATCTCCAATAGTCTTTGGATAAACTCTACTTGCTTCAAAGGCTTTCTCTGCGAGAAACAGCATTGATAGTGATAATGCAATATCTGCCTGGCGCCCAACCGGGTCAAAT
>NZ_JAPPTP010000050.1:0-2956 GCF_027587155.1 Vibrio sp. T11.5 | reverse complement strand
TGCTCACCCGCAAATCGAAGCATGTTGTGTCAACGTTGTTTCTACGAAAGAGACACCGAAAATAGTCGCTTACTATACCCATAAAAAAGCTCACCACAGCCTTAATGACGCCGAACTGATCTCTATGTGGCAAAACATTTATGATCACAGCTACGGTGGGGTACCACAGACTAAACAATTTGATTTGGTGGGATGGAATAGTTCTTATACTCAAGAATCTATCCCACATGAACAGATGAAGGAGTGGGTGAATGAAACTGTTCAAAGAATTAAAGAACAAAAACCCGCCTCTATTCTTGAGATTGGTTGCGGAACAGGGTTATTGCTCTACGGGCTAGTCAATCAGGCCACGCATTATACTGCAACCGACCTTTCATCGACGGTCATTGAGCGTCTCTCCAAAGAGCTAGATTCTAGTGATCTGAGTAATAAGGTTGAGTGTATAGTTTGCCAAGCTCATGAAGTCACAGATCATTGTCAGAGAAATGATATTGACACGGTGATAATAAACTCTGTAGCACAGTACTTTCCAAATATTGATTACTTATCGGATGTCTTGCAATCCGCTATCTCAACAATTCGCGGTACCGGCACTGTGATGATTGGAGATATTCGAGATTATCGACTGGCAGAAACGTTCTACAAATCCGTCATTCGCTACCAACATCCTTCATGGTCCAGTGCAAAAATCCAAGCGGAATGTAAGCATTGCTTTGATACTGAAACAGAACTACTGATTTCTCCCGAGTATTTTTTCCATCTATACCAACAGAATTCACATATCCGCAATATAGAAATTCTGCCAAAGCGGGGGAATGCTGACCATGAAATGAACCGATTCCGCTACGACGTTATACTGCACATCGATACCCGTTGTGTGGTGAATTCAGAGTTGAGCGCCAATACGGCTTCATTTGATATGATTGCTTATACACCAGATCTATCTCTCGATACATTATTGACATCTTCAAACAGGGATATAGCGGTTCTAGGCTACCCAAATGCTAGAGTCTGGGAAGATTGGTGCTACGCTCAACAAAAAACGGATCTTAAGACAAAGTCCATACGTTCGTTGGAAGAGTTATTTGAGCTCGCTGCACAAAAAAGTTACCACCTCAAAGTCTTGCTGGAAACCGAAAACAATCAGCCAGCGACCTACCAGCTCTACTTTAGCCAAAGCAAAATAGATGTCTGGAGCACCATCGTTCCTATCAGTACATTCAATTTGGCTGATGTTGCGAATACGCCTCAGGCTCACAGGCACAAAATATCTGACCATGAGCTGGAGAGTTTCTTGAGTAACTCTCTTCCCGATTACATGGTGCCCTCAGCCTTTATGTGTTTACCTAACTTCCCCACGACAATTAACGGAAAGTTAGACCGACGAGCCTTACCATTACCTTCTTTTTCATCTTCAGATGATTATGTCGCTCCAAGAAATGATCTAGAGTCAAAATTGTGTACATTGTGGGCAGAAGAGCTGCGTATCGAACGAGTTGGAATTAATGACAATTTCTTCCGTCTTGGGGGTAACTCTATTTCTGCTATTCGACTTATTGCACGTGTAAAACAACAGTTGGGTATCGAACTATCACTAGCTCTTCTATTTGAAAGTAAGAATATTTTAGCGCTCACTTCACGTTTATCTAATACAACGGTCACTATCATTCCAAATTGCACACAAGGCTCAGTACCGTTGTCCTCAGCTCAAAGCAGATTGCTTTTTATGGAGCAGATTCATCCAAACTCAAAAGCGTCACACGTGCCCTTTTTGGTTAAGCTCTCCCATGACGCAAATAAGACATATCTAATTCAAGCACTTGAACGTATCTATGAGCGCCATGAAATTTTGAGCACAGTTTACCGCCAATCGAACGAAGGTGAATATCTTCAATACCCAAGGGTAGCAAGCTTTGACCATAAATTGGATACATGCGAGACACCGCACTTGTTAGCGGAGCAGATAGAGAGAGATATGTACCATCCCTTTGATCTTGCTCATGACTCCACAATGAGAGTGCGTTTATACGAATCTAACCAAGAACACTATCTACTTGTAGTGTTTCATCATATTGCTTTCGATGGTTGGTCTACGGATCTGTTACTGAGTGAATTAACCGCCCTTTACAATGACCAAGTATTCAATACTTCTACTGCCTTACCTGATCTGCAAATCCAATACGCCGATTACTCACAATGGCAGCATGATAATCTCGATTCATCAGCCTCTTATGAGTCGCTAGATTACTGGATCTCACACTTGTCAGGTTCATCCAAATTGGGGCTACCTCTGGACTCAGCCAGATCGCTCAGCCTTGCACCATTGAGCAATGGAGAATTCAGCTTCCGACTGAATCAAGCACAAAGTGAGCAATTGAAGGAGCTGGCCAAGACGCAAGAAACCACTTTGTATACCGTTATGTTAAGTGCATTTTACATCTCTTTAGGCATAACCTCAGGACAGAATGACATTGTGGTTGGCACGCTATCAGACAATCGACATAACGTACAAACCCAGTCGTTGATCGGTTTCTTTGTCAATACTTTGGCAATCAGAACAGTTATCGACCCAAACCAACGTATTAATGAGTTTATTGGCGCAGTGCACGACAATGTGATTGCCGGCAAATCTAACCAAGAACAGCCTTTTGATCAGATAGTAAATGCCCTCGGTATTGAGCGAGAGCCCAATGTACACCCTGTTTGTCAGGTTCTATTCACTGTCCAGCACTTTGAAAACCCATTAGAACAGTCAGGGCTACCATTTGAAAAAGTCCAACTGGAGGATAGTGAAGAAATTCATCACCTTGCTCAGTTTGACATGAATCAGTTTGTGAATGATGGGCAGTTCGATCTCAGCATGTCCATTGATGACAGCAAGCCAGAGCTTAATGCAAGGATTAGTTTTCCATCACATCTGTTTAAGGAAGCGACCATTGAGCGTTTTGCATCGATG